>JAYRUI010000290.1:0-4851 GCA_041919175.1 Rheinheimera sp.
TCATCTATATGTCGAGTTTAACAGCACTGTCGCTGAATGAAATGGAGTATCTGCTGTAACACCGTGCCGGCCATCAGCTCTTGCTGCATACAGTGTGGCGCCAGCAGTTGGGTACTAAACGCCAGTCAAAGCCAAGCCGCTGGTTTGGCGGACGCAATTTTGCGCGGAGTTTTGATTATTTTGGCCGTGCCAAAGCCAATCAGCCGGATGTGACACAAAGCCCGGAACAACAATTAACCAGTCAAATTCAGCTCCTGGAGCAACAACTGCAACGTCAACCTAAGCAGCCACTGCAACGCGAGCCGCAGTTCCAGCATCAGGCTGTTGCAGCAGGTGCAGTCTGGCAACTGGATGGTTTGATCAGGTTATACAGTGAACGGATGTTGTTTGCCGAAACCGAATTTAATTTGCGTAAATTATCGGCGGATGGCAGCCAGTTACAGAGTTTTCACAGCAAAGAACAAACCCGGTTGTTGATTGGTAATGTGCATTATCTTGACCATCCGCATCTGGGCTTGATTTTGCAAATCCGCCGTTTTACGCCACCGCTGACGCCAACGATGGCAACACCGGACTTGATACCGGTAACTACACCTTAAGCACTGTGCTTGACATTAAAAAGGAATATCCATGAAAAAGTTCATCACTATTGCCCTGTTATTCAGCGTGGCTGCCTGTAGCAAGTTATCGATGGAAAACTACCAGCAGTTAAAAACCGGCATGACCTACAACGAAGTGACAGCGCTGATTGGCGAGCCGGCCAGCTGCGAAGAAGCGCTTGGCACCCGCAGTTGTGTCTGGGGTGATGATAGCAAACAAATTAAAGCCGCTTTTCTGGCAGAAAAAGCGATGTTATTCAGCCACAAAGGCCTGAACTAACAGCTTTACAACTGTCGTTTTAAAAGGTCAATGATGTATCAACTGCGGGATTATCAGCAACAAACAGTACAGGCGGTATTACATTATTTCCGCGCTCATGCTGAACCCGCAGTGGTGGTGTTGCCAACAGGCGCCGGTAAAAGTTTAGTGATTGCTGAACTAGCCCGTATTGCCCGAGGCCGGGTTCTGGTGCTGGCACATGTCAAAGAGCTGGTGGAGCAAAACCACAGCAAATATCAGCAATATGGCCTGACCGCCAGTATTTATGCCGCGGGTTTGGGGCGAAAAGAAACCGACAGTCAGGTGGTGTTTGCGTCTATTCAGTCAGTGGCCCGTAATCTTCAGGACTTTAGCGCCAGTTTTAGTTTATTGGTGATTGACGAATGCCATAGGGTACCGGATGACGATAACAGCAGTTATCGTCAGGTGATCAGCCACTTACGTGAACAAAACCCGGGGATAAAAATTCTGGGGTTAACGGCAACCCCCTATCGGCTCGGGCAAGGTTTTATCTATCAGTACCATAGCCGCGGCATGGTGCGAAGCGAAGAGCAACGTTTTTTTAAGTTTTGCATTTTCGAACTGCCTTTGCGTTATTTGCTGGAGCAGCACTACTTAACACCTGCCAAAGTGCTGGACGCACCGCTTTTGAGTTACGATTTTTCCGGTTTAAAACCAACGGCTGCCGGTTATTTTCGCGAAGATGAGCTGGCGGCTGTGATCAACAGCGCCAAAAGAGTCACACCACAAATTATTGAGCAGGTAAAACACTACGCCAGGGAGCGCAAAGGCGTAATGATTTTTGCTGCCACTAGCAATCATGCCCGGGAAGTTTTATCTTATCTGCCCGCTGAGCAGGCGGCGCTTATTTTAGCTTCAACGCCCGCCAGTGAGCGCCACGCTATTATCCAGGCCTTTAAAAACCAGCAGCTGAAATATCTGGTGAATGTGGCCGTGCTGACCACTGGTTTTGATGCCCCGCATGTAGATTTAATCGCAGTGCTGCGCCCCACAGAGTCGGTTAGTTTATACCAGCAGATTGTTGGCCGCGGTTTGCGTTTAGCGCCCGGTAAAACCGACTGTCTGGTGTTAGATTATGCCGGAAATATGTACGACTTACATTTGCCGGAAGTCGGCACGCCACCGCCGGTTTCAGGCGCGGAGCTCGTGACTGTGCCTTGCCCTTTGTGTCATTTTGCCAACACTTTTTGGGGCAAAACCGACAGCAGAGGTTTAGTGCTTGAGCATTATGGCAGGCGCTGTCAGGGGTTTGACCGCAGTGATCTTACGTATATTCAGCCTTGTGGTTACCGCTTTAAAGCCAAATATTGCCCTGAATGTGGTGCAGATCAGGACATTGCCGCGCGGTTTTGCAGCCAGTGCCAGACAGTACTGGTCGACCCTGACAAAAAACTACAGGATGCACTGAAACTCAAAGATGCCTTGATCCTTTATCCGGTGTCGATGCAGCTTGTTTCTCAAACCGATAACCAGGGCAAAGCCAGGTTAAAAGTCAGTTACACCGACCTGGACGGCCAGCAACTGCATGAATTCTGGCCTCTTGGCAGCAAAGCACAACGTCAGCGTTTTGGCCGCATTTTTGTACCGCCGCATTTAACCGATCATCACCGCCCTTTTGATCTCAGCTCGGTGAACAGCATCCTGACGCAACAACACCGGCTACAACCACCGGCTGCCGTGATAGCCCGTAAAGATGGGCGCTTCTGGCGGTTGCGTGATAAGTTATTTGGCTTGAGTCCGGCAGCAAAAACCGTTGTAGCATCGGAATGAGCTCCTGCTAGGCGACCATTGCAAAGTATTGTTTTTACAAATTAATCCCCAAAGCATTGCTTTACAACTGCGTGCAGTTAAGCAAAAATGAAACACCATATCAGCAGTGAAGGAACACAGCATGTTGTCAGGTCGTTTTTTGCTTTGTACCTTAAACCGCCTTCAAATTGCTGAGTCACAACAAAATACCAGCAGTAACAGCACTGCTTTATTACTGCCCACTTTTCCACCTCATCCTATGCTTTTTGCAGTTGGCTTGTTGCCCTGCCTACAGAACAACAACTGAACTCAGGACGCACACATTTTATGCAAATCAAAGACATCAACAAAGATACTTACCGCAGCCACCTGAACGTGATTATTGTGTTGGCGATTGCCGTCTTTGCCGCCCTGGGCGTTGGTCTGTCCGGCATACTGATCCATTATTTTGGCGGACCAACAGGTGACAATTTTGTCTGGAATCTGCTTGGTGTTGCTATCGGCGGTGGTATTGCCGCTGCTTGTTTAAAAAAGCTAAAAACCACGGCGTATTTTTATGAAGTGGCTTATGTCTGGGATTTAAAACAAGAACTCAATCTTATCAACCGTAAGCTGACGCACCTGAAACAAGCAGTCAACAGTGGCAATGTCGATGCTATGATTATTATGTTGTACAACTTTCATGGTTCACGGCAGTTATGGCAACTGGATGATAACGTGCTGAATTTGCAGGAACTCGAACTGGAACTTATTCAGCTCGAAGATAAAATCCGTCAGGCAGGCCTGAAATTGGATCCAAGCCAATACCAAAGAAGTTTATTGGACAAGTTCTGATTTCGGCTGAAATAGGGACAAAAGTAAAAAAAATATTTCGTGATCTTGCCATCTTCGGGCAAATAAAAACAATGTTGGTTTTCCTCAGATTTTTTTGATCCAGACGCTGTGAAAGCCACAAAGAATAGACAATAATCAAGCAACTAGCTCATCTTCCACAAAAACAACAAGCTGTTACAGGGTTCTGATATGACTGCGCAAAATGCTTTATTAACCATTCTCGTCGAAAAAATCCGCAACGATAGTTTAGTGTTACCCAGCCTGCCGGAAATCGCGTTAAAAATCCGTAAAATGGCTGACGATCCAAATGTAAATCTGAACCAAATGGCCGATATGATTTCACATGATCCGGCCTTATCTGCCCGTATTATGAAAATTGCCAACAGCGCCTTTGTTGGTCGTGGTGTCCATGTCAATTCATTGCACCAGGCCACCACGCGCATTGGTCTGCGTTATATCAAAAACGTGGTGACCTCGATGGCGATGGAACAACTTTTTGTTTCCAAAACCGCTTTTGTCAAACAACAGATGGATTTAGTCTGGGCAGAAACACTGGAATTGACTGCATTTGCACTGACCACAATGCAGCAACACAACGCCGCATTTAAAAACCCGGTGGTGAATTTTGACACTATGACCCTGGCAGGTTTAGTGCACAATATCGGTGCTTTGCCTATTCTGACCGAAGCCGAAAAACAACTGGATATTTTTGGTGACGAAACCTTTATCAAAGATGCAATCACCAATATTTCCGGCAAAATCGGCGCAACTATTTTGCGTACCTGGGGTTTTCCTAACGAACTGATTGAAGTGGCTGAGCAATGGGATGTGCCTTCTTACCAACCAGCTCACCCTTCTTATGTCGACTTTATCCGTATCGCAGCCATTAAACAAAAACGTTACCATGCCGAAGGTGAAATGCCACAGTTGCTGAAACCTTATGTAGATT
Source organism: Rheinheimera sp. (assembly GCA_041919175.1). Classification (GTDB taxonomy): domain Bacteria; phylum Pseudomonadota; class Gammaproteobacteria; order Enterobacterales; family Alteromonadaceae; genus Pararheinheimera. The sequence goes on from JAYRUI010000290.1 coordinate 4,433, forward strand.
TAGGTTTGATCCCGTCGACCGAATTTTACCGTTCGCCGGATTTTGTTGCGATGTTTAACGATATCAAACAGTTATTCGCTTAATCCTATAGAAACCCACGGCTATCGTCCGTGGTTTTTCATCACCAATAAAAATGGCTGGCATCGGAACTCCGTGACCAGCCTTTATTTTTCAGAGCTTTCATTTCACAGCTTGCCGTTTCATCCTTTTAACAGGATGAAAGGGTTTGATGCCGCAATACTCAGAACAACGCCTGATGTAACTCTTTGACCACTTTGGCTGCTTCCCCGTCCTGCACCAAAAAACACAGATTATGGCGGCTGGCGCCATGACAAATAAGCCGCATATTAATTTTCTCCAGCGCCTGAAATAATGAGCCTGTTACACCGCGGGTGCTGTGCAGATGGTTGCCAATCACA
>JAYRUI010000291.1:0-4848 GCA_041919175.1 Rheinheimera sp.
GCGGCGGAGTCTGAGTGTGAAAACCATAATCTGGCGCCAGTTTAAAAGCTTCGGCTACTTGTCCGGCAAACCACATGGCTTTTTTCGGCACACAACCCACATTCACACAGGTACCGCCCAGCGCTTTGGCTTCAATAATGGCGCATTTTTTACCATGGCTGGCGGCTCTGTTGGCGCTGGCGATACCGCCGCTGCCACCGCCAATGGCGATATAGTCAAAATGTTCAGTCATTTGATGATCCCGGATAAGGTGGCCGTTGTGGCGCTGTTTGATAATCTGAGCCTGTTATATGGTGCCGGCAGCACAATTACAAGGCTGCGGGGCTTTGGGTAGTGGATTTGGCAAAAGCGCTGTATAGTAATACAGTTATTTACCCCAGCTTTCATCGCAGAATACGCTAAAAAATCAGGAGCTTAGAATGGATTTGTTGTTCGCATCCGCCCAGCCGTGGTTGTTTGCCACCGGGCTGTTGCTGGCCCTGTTTGGTTTTTGCCAATGGCGTGCTATGCAACAACGTCAGGGCATGGCGCTTGAGCTGATGAAATTACAAACCCAGCTGGCGGGCACCAGTGCAGATCTGCACAACCAAAAACAACTGTATGCTGAGCAGGCGGAACAACTACAACAGCAACAGCAACACTACCAGCATTTAAAAGAAAAATACGACCGGCTGACCGTATTATTGCAGGAACGCCAAAGCCAGTATCAGCAACAACTTGCTTTGCTACAGGATAATAAAGCGCAGCTAAAACAAGAGTTTGAGCTTCTGGCCAATGAAATTCTGCAACGTAAGGGCGAAGACTTTAAGCAGCAAAGCAGCCAGAGTCTGTTGCAGTTATTACAGCCATTGCAGGCCGATATGAAAGGCTTTCGCGACAAAGTAGAGTCCATTCACACTGAAGAGCTGAAACAAAGGGCCGAATTAAAAACCGAGCTGATTAACCTGCAAAAACTGAATTTTGCCATTACCGATCAAGCCTCCCGCTTAACCAATGCTTTGCAGGGCCAGAAAAAGACCCAGGGCAACTGGGGTGAGCTGATGCTGGAAAATGTGCTGGAAAACTCCGGTTTAAGGGCCGGGGTGGATTACCAGCGCGAAGTGAGTTTTCAAACTGAGGATGGCAGGCGCCGGCCGGATGTGATTATTTATCTGCCACAACAGAAACATCTGGTCATCGATGCCAAAACCTCGCTGGCGGCTTATACCCGTTATGTCAATGCCGAGCAGGACGACGAGCGGCAACTGGCGCTGCGCCAGCATTGTCAGGCGGTGCAGGACCGTATTCTCGAGCTGGCGGATCGGAATTATTACCAGCTCAGTGGCCTCAACTCCCCTGAAGTGGTGTTTATGTTTATTCCGGTAGAATCGGCTTATGTCGAGGCGTTGAAACAACAACCTATGTTGTATCAACAAGCGCTGGAGCGGAATGTGCTGGTGGCAACACCCACCACTTTACTCACCAGCCTGAATATAGTGCGGCAGTTGTGGCGTTTTGAAGATCAGAATAAACACAGCGCCGAACTGGCGAGTCGCGCCGAAAAGTTTTACGCCAAACTCACCGGTTTTCTGGAAAGTATGCAAGGGGTGGGCAAACAGCTGGACCGCGCCCGAGAAAGTTACGACAAAGCTTTTAGCCAGCTTTACAGCGGCAAAGGGAATTTAATTAAACAAGCCGCTGAATTTAAAGATTTAGGCGTTGCGGTAAAAACGGAAATGGCCGCCGATTTATTGGAAAAAGCCCATTTGGAATTACCAGCTGCTGTGGATGAACCATGATAAAAACCCTGTTTGCTGGCATATTGCTGTTGTTTTGCTGCAGTGTTGTGGCACAAAAGCCTGTGCCGGCAGAACAGCCTTGCACACTAGTTGCACATCTGAACGAATCCAAAGAAAACAGTGCGGCAGAAGGCTTATCTTTGCCACGCTGGTACGATTTACATGCCCGTTTATTGCGTTTGTTAACAGACGCTGCCGGTTGTCAGCTGACGGTGGTCGGTAGCCCATGGCCACGTTCGCTGGCGTTATTGCAACAGGGCAACATTGATTTAATGCTGACCATGTCGTACACGCCGCAGCGGGCTGAATACGCTGATTTTATTGGTGTTCATTATCTGGAAGAATCGGTGCTTGTGCTGCACAAAGATGTGCTGGATAAAGTGCATCAGCTCAGTGATATCCGGTTATTGCCCGGCAGTATTGGTGTGCTGCGCGATGCGTATTATGGCGAAGCTTTTGAGCAGCTGCGGCACGAAAAAAGTTACCAGCCATTTTTGCAATATGCCAACACCCTGACACAAAAGCTCAATATGCTGAAAAAAGGCCGGGTGCTTGGCATGATTGAAGACAAAACCCAGTATATGGAGTGGAGTCAGATGTATCCGGAATTAAAAGCCTCGTACCGGCTGAGCCTGACACTGAACAAAGCACCGGTTTATATAGTTGCCAGCAAAAAAGGTGTTTCACCTGAGCTGCGCCAGCGTTTACATCAGGCATGGCAAAGCGTGTATGGCAAAGAGCAGCATCTGGTGATTCTGGCTGAGTTTGGTTGGGTGCTGGAATAATGAACCCGGGATCAGATTCATCAGCACGAAGTTACAAGGAGCTGCTTTGACAACAAATTCTGTAGCCGCCAAAAACCTGCCTGAGGTGGTCTGGGTGGGCGGTGCGCTCGACAAATACACTGGTTTGCTCAAACAGTTTGTCGGCCCCAATCAGCACTATTTTCAATGGTTTGAATACAAAGCTTTAGCGCGCTGGCTGGAGCAGCATCAACATCAGCCTGTGTTGTTAATTGGCCATAGTTATGGTGCCAGCACTGCTGCGGCGGTCGTCGCGGCCGGTCATCCGGTGCAACAGCTCATTACGATTGACCCCGTGAGCTGGCGTAAACCGGACGGTTGGGCAGTGCGGCAATATGCCACTGAATGGCACAATTATCTGGCCGGTGACGCAAAACTGAATTTTGCCAATCTGGTGGCAAAATGTGGTGGTCAGTGGCAACAATGGCCGGCAGCACATGCGCATCAACACAAACTGCTGTATGCCGATCACGCCACTGTGGTGGCCAAAGCGTTACAGGAATGGCGTTTTAACCGGCACCATACGCAAGCGGTGGGCGCAGCCGAAACATAATGGCTGGATGTTCCGCCTCGGTGCTATTTATTGCACAATCACCACGTATTGCATCATCACCACCACACTAAGGAAGTTTCATGAATTCAACACCTTTAGCAGCAGAATGGCCCGGCGTTTGGCGGATGCTGGTGGCGATGCTGCTATCCGGCACTATAGGTTGGTTTGTGGTTGAAAGTGGCCAGAACATCGCAACTGTGGTGTTTTACCGCTGCCTGATCGGTGGTTTTGTGTTGTTGCTGTATTTAACTGCGCAGCGTGGCTGGCAACAACTGAACGCCAGACAAAGTGGTTATTTGTTGTTGGGTGGGCTGGCTTTGGTGGCCAACTGGTTCTGTTTATTTGCGGCTTATCATCTAAGTTCCATCTCGATAGCCACCCTGGTGTATCACACTCAGCCATTTTTTCTGTTGTTAATCACTGCTTTGTTGCAACGTCAGGCGCCATCGGCCACACGCTGGGCCTGGCTGGCTTTGGCTTTTTGTGGTGTAGCGCTGACCACAGGGTTGCAGTTTGGTGACAATCATCAGCAACTGTGGCTGGGCGTGGGGTTGGCTGCTGTTGCCGCTTGTTTGTACGCTATCGCCACCCTGACCACCCGAAAGCTCAGCGGTATTCAGCCGGCGCAAATTGCCGGTCTGCAAATGATGTTGGGTGTGTTGTTGATGTTGCCACTGGAAAAAACCAGCCTGAATGAACTGGCCATGCCCTCGCTGGCGGCTTTATGCACTTTAGGTCTGGTGCACACCGGGCTGATGTACAACCTGATGTATAGCGCTTTTCAGCGGCTACCGGTCAGCAGTATTGCTTTCTTATCTTTTGTCTATCCGCTGGTGGCGGTGCTGATTGATTTGTGGTTTTACCAGGTGGCATTGTCGTTATTACAAGTGTTGGGGATGTGTTTAATTTTATTGGCAATAGTGGCAAACCAGCGGCAGTGGCCGCTCTGGCCACAGCGGACGGCGTCTGTCTGACTCAGGGCTGGTTCAGGCTTATCAAAGGCTTTGCTCAACCATAACTGAGACAAAGTTGTGCACTTTGCTGTTGTATACGCTGACAGAGTTGCAGCACTTCGGGTTGTTGGCTGGCGCCGGGTTGTTTCAGTTGTTGCTCCAGCTCTGCTGCCAGCAGGCTTAAATCGGTAAAACCAAACAAAGCTGCAGTGCCTTTCATGGCATGAGCCTGATACCGGGCGGCCGGCCAGTCGGCTGCATTGCAATGTTGTTGCAATTCATCCATTTGTGCCGGCAGTGCCAATACAAAACGACGGGTCATCGCCTGCAGTTCTGCTTCTGGCAGCTGCAGCTGTTGTTGCAGGTGAGTACCAGCCAAAAAGTGATTCAGCACGGCAGCAAATTTATAACGGTCAACCGGTTTGGCCAGATGGCTGACAAAACCGGCCGCCAGATAAGACTGCACTTCATGATTCATGGTATTGGCTGTTAAAGCCACACAAGGCGTATCAATACCGGCGGCCCGCAATAAGGTAATGGCAGCAACACCATCCATTTTTGGCATCTGAATATCAGAAAGTACCAAATCAAAATCTGCGGTTAATGCGGCTTCCACCAGTTGTTCGCCATTTTCGACTGCCGTCACTTCCAGGCCGGCGTGCTGCAACATACGTTGCAGCAATTGGCGGGTGTCGGGCTGATCTTCGGCCAGCAACACCCGGCCTTTGACTTGCTGTTTTGGCAAAGGCGCTGGTGCCTGG
>JAYRUI010000292.1:0-4817 GCA_041919175.1 Rheinheimera sp.
AAAAACCGGCAAAATAACCGTATAAAGCTTCTTTGACATTGAGGTACAGCAGCAGGTTATAAGCTGCCATTAACAACAACAAACCGAGCATCACCCCATCAAACAAATTGGCGGTGAGTTGTTGCTGGTAATAACGTTCGGTTTGCCATAACTGAAAGTCGGAGCGGATTAAGGTGGCGTCCTGGACTTTGATCAGAATATCCAGCTCCTGCTCGGCCTTAAATAACAAAGGCACGGCAAAACTGCGGCTTTTCACCAGACGTTCGCTAAAAGGTAAACTGGTACCGGCGCGGTTCAGTTTTTTCAGTTCGTGGTTTTGCCGGTCGAAACTATAAAATTCCACCAGGCTGGCGGAAGGGAAGTTGTAATCGAGGATCAGACTTTGTTGACGCTGGCCAAGATATTGTAAGCGGGTGAAAAACCACACCACTTTATCCTGCGCTTTAAAACTGAATTCTGCCGACGGCACCGGGATAAAAGCATGATGCCGTTCAGGTTCAAAGACGATGTCTTCAATGCTGACGTTGCTCTCAGTCAGCTGATAATGCAAATGCGGATGCAGCGACAGTTGTTTGAGTTGCTCATCCAGCTTCAGTACGTCTGCGGGAAAAGCCAATACCAGAGTGGGGAACCACAGGATCAGAAGCAGCCACCACCTTGTCACCACGTGCATTCCTCCATTAATTTTTTGTAAGCCTCTGATTATGCTCAAGAGCTGCTGAACAGGCTCGCCAGTTCTGACAGTAGCACAGCCGCCGTTGCATTGTCAGCATCTACCCAGCAACTATCACTATAGTGTTCATAATGCAGCGCAAAAGCGGCATTGTGGAAATAAAAACGAATCTGCAGCCAGTCCAGTCCTTGTTCCGCCTGAATTTGACTGAGCTGGGGGAAAGATTTCAGCCAGTTGCTGAAAAACGGCAATAACAGCTCAGGTTGTGGCAACTGTTGTTGCGGTTGTAACAGCAATAGTTCGGCCGATTGGACTATAGAAAACTGCATCAGCTATCCAGATACTCTGCAATTAAATCAAGGAAATCATCACCATAGCGGTTGAGTTTGGTTTGACCAACTCCACTGATGGCTAAAAACTCAGTCTGGCTTTGTGGCATCTGTTGTGACATTTCAATCAGGGTGGCGTCGCTGAACACCACAAAAGGTGCCACATCATCACGCTCGGCAATCTGTTTACGTAAAGCCCTGAGTTTGCTGAATAAAACGCGGTCGTAATCTTGTTTTTGCTGCACTTTGCCGGCTTTGCTGCTGGTTTTGGCGGGTGCCAGTCGTGGAACCGCTAAGGCCAGGCTGGTTTCGCCCCTGAGCACAGGGCGCGCGGCGGGCAACAGTTTTAACACGGAGTGCTGGGTAATGTCCTGCTGCAACAAACCATAGTGAATAAGTTGGCGGAAGACCGACAACCAATAGTCGTGGCTTTGCTCTTTGCCAATGCCAAAGGTGGACAGTTTATCCTGTCCCAGTTCCAGGATCCGCTGATTCTGACTGCCTCTGAGTACATCAATCACATGGTGCATGCCAAAACTCTGACCCACCCGGTACACACAAGACAAGGCTTTTTGCGCCAGCACTGTGCCGTCGAACTTTTTCGGCGGATCCAGGCAAATATCACAGTTGCCACATGCGGTTTGGTTGGCTTCACCAAAATAATTCAGCAATACCAGCCGGCGACAGGTTTGGGCTTCGGCAAAAGCGGCCATGGCGTTAAAACGCTGCATGGTCACTTCGGCTCTGGCCTGATTTTCTTCAGCCATGATCCAGCTGCGCATCCGGCTGATATCGGCAGGGTCGACCAGCATCACGGCCTCGGCAGCAACGCCGTCTCGGCCGGCGCGGCCTGTTTCCTGATAATAAGCTTCGATAGTGCGGGGTAAATCATAATGCACCACAAAACGGATATTGGGTTTATTCACCCCCATGCCAAAAGCAACAGTGGCAACGATCAGCTGCAGATGGTCACGTTTAAATTCGTCCTGCACTCTCATCCGTTGTTCGTTGCTCAAACCGGCGTGGTAAGCACCCACCGCAAAACCTTTGTTTTTCAGCTGTTCATACAGCTCATCGACTTTTTTGCGTGACGAACAATAAATAATACCGCTTTGATTTTCCTGAGTTTTCAGCAGTGAAACCAACTGTTCAAAAGGGCGGAATTTTTCCTGCACTGTATAACGGATGTTGGGCCTGTCAAAACTGCTGATGCTGGTATAAGGCTGCACTAATTTCAGCTGGGTGCGGATATCCTGCTGCGTGGCCGGGTCAGCCGTTGCTGTCAGTGCCATTAAAGGCACCTGCGGAAAATGTTGTTTCAGCTGCGATAAAGCGATGTAGTCGGGGCGAAAATCGTGGCCCCACTGCGACACACAATGTGCTTCGTCGATGGCAAATAAACTGACGCCCACTTGTTGCAGTCGCTGTAAAAACTGTGGTTGTAACAAGCGCTCCGGTGCCACATACAGCAGTTTTAACTGCTGCAAGTGCAACTTCTGTAGCACATCGTCGACCTGGTCGCGGCTTAAACTGCTGTTAATAAAATCGGCCGCTATGCCCATCGCCTGCAGGCTATCTACCTGATCTTTCATCAGCGACATCAGAGGCGACACCACCACAGTGACACAAGGCAACAATAAAGCAGGCAGCTGGTAACACATGGATTTACCGCCGCCTGTAGGCATCAGCACAAAACTGTCCTGACCGGATAACGCAGCACCAATAACCCCGGTTTGGCCGGGGCGGAATTCGCTGTAGCCGAAATATTGTTTTAAGGTGTTGTGCAGCAAGTCGGTCAAGAAGCTATCCAGCGCGGAAAATGAAGCGGGCATTGTAATCAAAAGCGGCCGCACTGTCTGCTGTTGATGCAGCTTTGTCGGAAGCTTTACATCAACGCAGTCGCGTTTTATCTTAATTGCTCATACCAGTTTTATTGTCAGTATTTGGAGTAGTGCCATGTCGGCTGACGCTTTGTTGCCTTTTATCGCCGAAGTTTTTGATCAAATGCCTTTTAACCGTTTATTAGGCTTAAAAGTGACCGGCTTTTCTGCCGAGCAGGCCGAAGTGCGTTTTGCTTTTAAATCCGAACTGGTAGGAAATCCGGTACAGCAAATTTTGCATGGTGGTGTGATTGCTTCGGTGCTCGACACTGTCGGCGGCATTATGGCCATTGCCAGTGCCCTTAAACGCCTCGGGCAGGTAGAACACGAAGTGCTGGTGGCTAAAATGGGCAAAATGAGCACCATTGATATGCGCAGTGATTATTTAAGGCCAGGGCGCGGCACTGAGTTTATTGCCACGGCGCAGGTGATCCGCGCCGGTAATAAAGTCTGTGTCTGCCGGATGGAGCTGCATAACGAACAAGGCGTGCATATTGCCCTTGGCACCGGCACTTATCTTGTAGGTTAAGATGCTATACACTGTCGCCCTTTTCCAGCCGCCGGTACTTTGCCGGTTTCAGCGCCGGGGGCGCTTGTCATGCAGTTAAACCGCGAACAGAAAATCGGTGGCATTTTTGCTGCCAGTGCTTACACCTTGTGGGGCATAGCACCGCTTTATTTTAAGAACATCGATTTTGTCCCCGCGCTGGAAATTCTGCTGCACCGTATTGTCTGGTCGTTTTTACTGCTCGCCGTGATATTAACTGTGATGAAACAATGGTCTTCAGTACAGGCGGTGTTTCAAAAACCAAAATTACTTGCCGCTATGCTGGGCACGGCTTTATTGCTGGCCGGTAACTGGGGTTTGTTTATCTGGGCTGTGAATAACGAGCATATGCTGGAAGCCAGCCTGGGTTATTACATAAATCCATTATTAAATATTCTGCTGGGCATGCTGTTTTTAGGCGAAAGGTTACGCAAATTACAATGGGCAGCAGTAGCACTGGCGCTCACCGGTGTGCTGATCCAGCTGGCTTATTTTGGCTCTTTACCCTGGGTGGCGTTAGTGCTGGCCAGTAGCTTTGCGCTTTATGGTTTATTCCGTAAAAAGCTGGCGGTAGAAGCCTTAAGCGGGTTATTTGTTGAGTCGTTATTATTAATGCCACTGGCGCTGTTGTATTGGTGGCAGTTTGCCGATTCAGCCTCTGCCAATATGCTGCAAAACAGTTTTGGTCTGAACTTATGGTTAGTGGCGGCCGGTGTGGTGACGACAGTGCCACTTTTATGTTTTATTGCTGCCGCACGGCGTTTGCAGTTGTCTACTATGGGATTTTTCCAATATATAGGCCCAAGTTTTATGTTTGTGTTTGGCGTGTTTTTATATAACGAACCGCTGGACCCAAGCAAACTGGTCACCTTTGCCTTTATCTGGACAGCACTGCTGGTGTATTCGATGGACGCTGCCTGGCATATCAACAAAGGCCGCAAAGCCACTCTGGCCGGGGCATAAAGATGCAGTTATATATCGCCATTGATATTTCAGACGATGATGTTGCTTTAAGCGAAGTGGCAGAACAATGTGGTTTTGATGTGCGCCATCCGGCAGTGCTGGATGTTGCAGCACCTCAAGTGGCGCATTATCATGAAACCGATTGCCTGATGTTTGAACTGACGTTAAAAGAACAGGCAGACGATGTCAGCATGTTACTGCCAGAGCTGGAGGTGTTGTTGTCTCATCCTTCGGTGTCGGCCATTCGTAAACTGGGGCTGGAGTGCTAAGCCAGCATCAGGCTGCTAAAACCACAGTTAAAACCATAGTTAAACCACTATTACACTAAAGTTAAAACCCATAACCGTCGTTGAAGCGGGCGCCAATAGCATCTGACAGGGCTCTGGCGCTGCAATAAATTAAGCCTGCGCATAAATATCCCTATA
>JAYRUI010000293.1:0-4811 GCA_041919175.1 Rheinheimera sp.
TGCACTCAACCGACTTTGCATTGGCACTGACGAGCTCTCGGGTTAGACTGCACGGCAATTTATCAGCGGAATTATTTATCTTGTTGCAAGCCGAAATTAAAGCATTTCAAAATCAGGTGGTTAGCTGGCAAAAAACACATGGCCGCCATCAGTTGCCATGGCAACAGGCAGGTACGCCTTATGCGGTATTGGTGTCAGAATTAATGTTGCAACAAACCCAGGTGGCTACTGTAATTCCGTATTTTCAGCGCTGGATGGCTTCTTTCCCCACTATTGAAGCTTTAGCGCAAGCAAGCAATGACGAAGTGATGGCGCACTGGCAAGGCCTTGGTTATTACGCCCGCGCCCGTAATTTACACAAAGCAGCGGTTTATATCCGTGAGCTTGGTGCTTTTCCACAAAGCTTAGAAGCGCTGCTCACTGTGCCCGGGGTAGGCCGTTATACAGCAGGCGCCATTATGTCATTTGCTTATGACAGTTATGGTCCTATTGTTGATGGCAATGTCCGTCGTCTATACGCCCGTTATTTTGCCATTGATGGGGTCACCTCAAGCTCCGCGGTGGATAAAAAACTTTGGGCTTTGGCTGAAACTCTGACTCCAACAGACAACTGCCGCAGTTTTGCCCAGGGCTTATTGGATTTAGGTGCCACTGTCTGCAAACCGCGCCAACCGCTTTGTGAACAATGCCCGCTGGCGAGTAGCTGCCAGGCACTGTTGCAAAACCGCGTTGATGAATTGCCCACAGCGAAACCGAAAAAACTGGTTCCGGTGAAACCCGGGCATTTTTTATGGTTTATCAAAGATGGGCATATTCTGCTGCATAAAAGGCCGGAACAGGGGATCTGGGCGTCACTCTGGTCGCTGCCGCAGGTAGAAGCGCATTCGCCCTGGCTTGAAGATGCTAAGTTGCATGGCGTTTTTGTGCATCAGTTTACCCATTACAAACTCGACGCTTCAGTATGGGTGTTAAATCACGCTGCGACAGAGGTGCAGGAGGAGTTCTCCGGCAGCTGGTATCACAAAAACGATCTTGCCAAAGTAGGTTTGCCGGCACCTATCCGCAGTTTTATCGAGCAACAGTTTGATGTAAAGCCAGATAAAACATAAGAAAGCAGGGCAAAGCCTTCGTAAAATAGATTACAATGCGCGCAATTCCCTAAGCCGTATGGCAAAGAGCAAAGCCGAGGTTGATTATGGCACGTGAAGTATTTTGTCTTTATCTGAAAAAACAAGCACCTGGGCTGGATTTCCAGTTGTACCCCGGTGAGATTGGCAAAAAGATTTTCGACAACATCAGTAAAGAAGCTTTTGCGTTGTGGCAGGCTAAACAAACCATGCTGATCAACGAGAAAAAACTGAATATGATGAACCTTGAGCACCGTAAATTGCTGGAAGAACAGATGCAGCAGTTTTTGTTTGAAGGTGCCGATGTAGCCATTGAAGGTTACGTGCCACCCAGCAAAAGCTGATAGCCGCTTTTAGCAACCGCAGGAACAACTATGGCGCGCCGTTTACCACCGTTGAATGCATTAAAGGCTTTTGAAACGGCCGCCCGCCATCTTAGTTTTACCAAAGCGGCTGAAGAGATGTATGTCACCCAGGCCGCTATCAGCCATCAAATCAAAGCGCTGGAAGACCACTTAGGTCTGAAGTTGTTTATGCGCAAAAACCGCTCTTTGCTGTTGACTGAAGAAGGCCAGAGTTATTTTCTCGATATTAAAGATATTTTCCTGCAACTGCATGAATCTACTGAGAAATTGCTGGCACGTGGTGCTAAAGGTGCGTTAACTGTAAGTTTGCAGCCAAGTTTTGCTATTCAGTGGCTGGTGCCAAGACTCAGTTTATTCAGTGAGTTACATTCAGACATTGACGTGCGTATCCGTGCTGTGGATTCAGAAGAAGGCTCGCTCACTGACGATGTGGACGTCGCTATTTATTATGGCCGCGGCAACTGGCGTAATTTGCATGCTGACAAACTGCATACCGAATATTTAGTGCCGGTGTGTTCGCCTCTGCTGCTGAACCGCGCTAAACCGCTGAATGAAGCCGCAGATTTACGTTTTCATACGCTACTGCATGACACCACCCGTGACGCCTGGAAAGCCTGGTTTACCAGTCAGGGCTTTAAACATTTTAACGTCAATCAGGGACCGATTTTCAGCCATAGCGCCATGGTGTTGCAGGCTGCTGTGCATGGTCAGGGCGTGGCGCTGGCGCATAATGTGCTGGCGCAACCCGACATCAACTCAGGCCGCTTAATAGTGCCTTTTAACCATGTGCTGCAAAGTAAAGACGCCCATTATCTGGTGTGCCGCGACAACCAGACTGAACTTGGCAAAATTGCCGCTTTCCGGCAGTGGATGATTGCTTTGGTTGAACGTGAGCAGGAAGACTTTAAAGAGCAGCAGTTTAATATTGCAGCGATCAACGATTGAAACCCGATATTTTTATTGTCGACAGCGCTAAAGCTCCTTTTGCCCGCCTGTTGTTGTTGCATGGGGCTGGCGCCCCTGTGCAGTCTGACTATTTAACCCTGTTGGCAAGCGAACTCGCCGGCAAAGGCATTGAAGTCTGGCGGGTGAATTTTGCTTATATGCAAAAATCTTTCAGCGGGAAAAAAGCACCACCGCCTGCGGTGCTGAAGTTACAGCAGGAGCTCGCCGATTTTATTGCTTTAGTGCCTGATGATTTGCCGTTATTTATTGGCGGAAAATCAATGGGCGGCCGGGTAGCGACACTTTTTGCCGCCGATAGTGCCAGCGATGTTATCTGTGATGTTAGCTCTGATGTTACTAAGGAGGGCGCCGCTCAGGTGGCAACTGAAGCAGCGGCTTTTACTGCAAAGTTACAGGCCAGAATTAAAGGCATTTGTTGTTTTGGTTATCCTTTTTGCCCGCCGGCAAAAAAGAATCTGGGAATCGCAGCCAGAACTGAGCACTTTAAAGCGCTGAAGATACCTGTACTTATCATTCAGGGGGAAAGGGATGAGTTTGGTGGTAAAGAGCTCGAAGCCGATTTGCAGCACGCCAACTGGCCACAACTTTCTTTACACTGGTTGCCATATGGCGACCATGATTTAAAACCGCTGAAAAAACATTTAATGTCGCAACATCAGCTGATAACCCTTGCGGCAACAGCAAGCAGAGACTTTATTTATGCAAAACTTCTGGCGGCTTAGTTTAACTTTAACTGCTTTATATGGTGCTGTGGTGGTTGGAATGTCCGCTGCTATTTCGCATCTGTTTTTGTATAGCCTGGATGGCAAAGCGCTCAGTTCGTTATTAAGCAGCACTGCGGTGTTGGCTTTTCAGACGCTGGCTTTATTGGTTTTAACATTCAGCCAGTTAGCAAAAGTTCAAAAAGAGCAACAAGCCGCAGTATTTTTAAAACTACCGGTTTTAGTGGCTGTTGGTTTTCATCTTGGCCTTTGGCTTTTTGTTTATACGGTGTGGGCCGGTTTATTTGATCTGCCGCTACATTTTTCCAAACTGGCGCCGATAGGCGGCCAGTTATTGTTACTGTGCTGGCTATTGCTGGCCGCTACCCCCTGGATCAGGAAATAACATGAAACAACTAATACTTTATTGCCGCGCCGGATTTGAAAAAGAATGTGCAGCAGAAATTCAGGACAAAGCGGGTCAGCATGGCGTTTTTGGTTATTGCAAACTGAAAGACAACAGCGCTTATGTGATTTTTGAAGCTTATGACAGCGAGTTGCTGGCCAAATTTTTCCGTGATTACCCTTTTGAGCAGCTGGTTTTTATCCGCCAGTGGGCGCTGTTAATTGGTGATTTAATTGAATTGCCAACCGGCGACAGAGTAGGTGCTGTGGTGCAGCAGGCTTTGGCTGGTGAAATCAATAACTGTGGTGATTTGCGGGTGGAATACCCTGACACCAATGACGGCAAAGAGTTGTCTACGCTAGCCCGTAAATTAACAGTGCCGCTGCGCCAGAGTTTGCGTCAGGCTGGCGTGATGCTGGCAAAACAGCAAACGCGCGCGCCTGTGCTGCATTTATTTATGTTGTCAGGTAAAGAAGCCTATCTCGGCTTGTCGTATCCGGAAAACAGCAGTGATTTAGAAAACGGCATTCGCCGGTTAAAGTTTCCGAATGACGCGCCAAGTCGCAGCACCTTAAAACTGGAAGAAGCATTTTTACAGTTTATTCCGCGGGATGAATGGGAAACCCGTTTAGCTTCCGGCATGAATGCCGTTGATTTAGGCGCTTGCCCTGGAGGCTGGACTTATCAGCTGGTGATCCGCTCCATGATGGTGGTTGCGATTGACAACGGCATGATGGATCAGAAGTTAATGGACACTGGCCAGGTAAAACACTACCAGGTGGACGGTTTTAAATTTCAGCCGGAAAAACGTAATGTCTACTGGCTGGTCTGTGACATGATTGAAAAACCACAAAGGGTAGGCCAGTTAATTTGTGATTGGCTGATCAACGGCTGGTGTCAGGAAAGTATTTTTAACCTGAAATTGCCGATGAAAAAACGCTACGAAACTTTGCAGGAAGTGCTGGCACAAATGCAAAGCCGTTTTGACGAAGTGGGTTTAAAAGTGCAGTTTCAGGCCAAACATCTGTACCACGATCGTGAAGAAGTGACAGTACATTTGTGTAAAATTTAATGCCGGCAACGCCAGGCAGCGTCTATAAAAAAGGCCAGCTGATGCTGGCCTTTTTCATTGTCAATTTAAAACCACCTCCTATGGAGGTGGTGATCGGCTCTGGGGCTATGCCTAAAGAAAGCCCATGCTAGATACTGCGACCCGTTTGTAACCAGCAAATGAGGAAGTAAATAG
>JAYRUI010000294.1:0-4797 GCA_041919175.1 Rheinheimera sp.
ATCTGCCTGCTGCGGTACAGCAATTTGCCGAAGGAAAACAGGTTATTTTTAAGACCTTGTCGACCCCTTTGCTCGGTGCAGAGCTGGTCAGTGCCGAAGACTGTATTGCCGAAGGGTTGCCGACAACACTGTTAAGTGCTGACGACTTGCTGGATTTAGAAGCAGTGCAGGAGTTGCCTTGTCATTTTCAGCATTACATTCACAAGGCTTATGAACTGCGCGTCACTGTTATTGGTGACCGGGTGTTTGCAGCCAGGATTGATTCGCAGGATGACGAGCGTACCAAAGTTGATTGCCGTGATATGAGTGCGCCGGTGCGATATAGCGCTTACCAGTTGCCGGCAGCGCTGGCGCAACGTTGTGTCGATTTTGTCCATAGTTATGGCTTGCAATACAGTGCGCTGGATTTTATCCGGACGCCGGATCAGCATTATGTGTTTTTGGAAAATAATCCCAATGGTCAGTTTTTATACATCGAGCAGCTGATCCCGGAATTTCAGTTGTGCCAGGCCCTGGCTGACTTATTGATGCAGGGGGCTTTATGCCGGAACTGAACCAACAAATCAGTCGCCTTATCCGGCAAATTGAACAGCAAAGGAACAGCAAAGTGCTGGTGCTGGCCGCCGCAGAGCTGGATTTAACTTTGTTACCCACTTTATACAACGAGCTTTTGCGCATCGGCCCTGTGGCGCAGCTGGACGTTCTCATTCAATCGCGCGGTGGTGAAGTGAATGCCAGCCGGCGTATCGCGATGTTATTACGCTCATTTTGCCAGCGGCTTACTTTTTTGGTGCCCTATTATTGCCAGTCGGCAGCCACGCTATTGGTGTTGGCAGCTGACGATATGATTGCCGGTGAGCTTGCTATGTTTTCGCCCATTGACCCGCATTTACACGGCGGTACCGGTGAAGGTGCGGCAACGACATTGTCCTGTCAGGATATTCAGCAGTTTGGCGTGATGGCACAGCAGTGGTTTGGCCTGACGCCGGAACAAGCCAGCCAGCAGCTGCTTGCTTTGTTAGCTGAGCAGATGTTTCCGCCCGGTTTAACGGCTTTTTACCGTGTTAGTGTTGAGGTGCAGCAAATTGCTGAACAACTGTTGTGCTGGCAGTTGCCAGAACAGTCAGCGGCAGAGCGCGCTGCCATCGCCCAAAAGTTGATTGCCGGTTACCACTCGCACTTTTTTGCGCTCAGTGGCGCGGAAATGCAGGCGTTAGGTCTGAAGGTGCAAAGGCACAGTCAGATTGAATTATGCAGCTGGCAGCTGTCGTTGTTATTGCAGCAGCAGATTGGCGGCGCGGCCAGGGAAAGCCTTGAGCAAGGCTGGTTTGATGCCGCCTTATTCAGTGCCGACTTGTTGCAAAGACGCTGGCATCAGCCAGATGGGCTGGCAGCACTTTGGCAGCAGGAGTATCCGGCATGAGTGATCAGCAATTTATCGCCGCTTTTAGCCTCTATGCAACGGCCTTGTTGCTGCTGGTGGCGGCTATTGGCAAAACGCGCAGTTTTAGCCTGTTTCGCAACAATCTGGTGAGCTCTTTTGGCCTCAGTGCCAAGCTGAGCCCGGCCATTGCAGTGCTGCTGGTCACCCTTGAGTTTTTTCTGGCTGGCTGGTTGTTTTTCAGCACCACGGCAGTGGCCACTGCGATGGGCTTTGTACTCCTGATGCTCAGCGCTTTTAGTCTGATGTTGTTGTGGCGTTATTTGCTGGATGGCAACGTCAAATGCAGTTGTTTCGGCGAGCAAAACAGGCCGGTTTCTGTATTTGACTTAATGCGTAATATGCTGATTTTATTAACGATATGCCTTTATTTTTTAGCGCCATCCACAGTGCTGGCACCAGGTTCATTCGCGTTCTGGCTGGTGCTGGTGATAGCTGCTGTCTGGGTGCTGATGCTGGTAAATTGCCATGAAATTTTGTCGTTGTTATGCAGTGAAAAAGTGAGTTTCTGATGGCCGATAACAACTGGATTTATATTTTATTGCTGTTGCTGAGTCTCAGCGTGCTGCTGAACTTACAGCTGACGTTAAAAATGTATCTGCGGGTAAAAGAACTCCCCGGCTTTTATAGTCAGGCGCCAGCGCCGCAGCCGGGTGACCAGTTGCCAGAGTTACAGGGCAAGGATCTGCAAACCGGCGCTGCTGCAGCGTTATGGCACCCACAAAACGCCACCGTGTTGTTGTTTTTATCCAGCCGCTGCCCTAAATGCCGGCAAAAGTTAACGCGACTTTCGCAATTAAACCTGCTCACAGCACAAAGTGGCGTGCAGCTGCTATTGCTCAGCAGCGAGCCGGGCTGGCGTTTTAAAAAGTTTTTAATACACAGCAATCTGCTGGCGCAAACGGTAAAAATGACCAGCAGCGCTTATTTACAACTCAACCCTTTGCAGTTGTCACCGGCTTATTTGTTTGTTGATCAACATGGTCAGGTGCAAGCCGCAGGGATGATCGATGATGACAATTGGCTGGCTTTTGAAGCGCAGTTGCAAGACATTCATCCTGATGAGGAGCAGGCCGCCTGATGCAAAGCCCTTCTGGCCAGACCCAACAGCCGCAGGCGAATCACCATCTGTTCGCCTTGTTATGGCGCTTCAGGCACAGGCTATTGCTTGGTTTGTTGTTGATGACGTTGACTGTGCTGATCCAGCTCGCTTTGCCAAAAGCGTTGGCTTATTTTATCGACCATATCCGGCGGCCTGATCCGGCCGTATTAAATCAGCTGGCTCTGCTGATGTTGCTGGTGGTGCTACTGCAGGCTGCTGCTGGTGCTGCCCGTTATTACATTTTTGAATCAACAGGTTACATGCTGGTTACTCAGGTGAGAAGGCAGTTGTACAGCGCTATGCTGGCACAACAAGTGGCGTTTTTTGATAAACACCATGTCGGTGAACTCACCAGCCGGCTGGCCGCCGATGTCGAAGTGTTGCACGACACCCTGACGATGGGCATGGCGTTATCGTTAAGGTCAGCGCTGGTGTTTATCGGCGCGCTGGTGATGCTGCTGAGCATTTCGTGGTCACTCAGTTTAGTGTTATTGCTGTTTGTGCCGCTGGCTTTGGGTCTGGGTCATTGGGCTGGCCGGCAAATCCGCACCCGCTCTGAGCATATGCAGTCGGCGCAGGCTGATTGCAGCAAAGTGGCGCAGGAGTATTTTAGCCATATCAAGTTGGTGAAGGCCTTTAATCAGCATCATTATGCCAGGGATAAATACCGGCAGGTCAGTCAGCAATCTTTGGATATTTCGCTTGGCAATACCCGCATTTTTGCGGGCTTTCAGGGTTTGTCTTTGTTCATCACTTTTTTGGCTTTATTGGCGACCTTGTGGTTTGGCGCCGGTCTGATTGGTAACGGCGTGTTGTCGACCGGCGAGCTGACCAGTTTTGTCTTGTACGCCGGTATGTTAGCGAGCTCGGGTGGCACCATCAGCGATTTCTGGAGTGAATGGATGCGCACTTTAGGGGCAACCCGGCAGATTTTCCAGCTGATTGATGAAACACCCGCGGCACAAACCGGCTCAATACCGGCATTAAGCGGCCAACTGTGTTTTGACAACGTCAGCTTTGTTTATCCGCAGCGCCCTGGTCAACAGGCATTAAGCCAGCTGAGCTTTAATATTCAGCCCGGCAGCACAGTAGCGCTGGCGGGAGCATCGGGCGCCGGTAAGTCGACTATTGTGAATTTGTTATTGGGTTTTTATCTGCCATCTGAAGGCAAAGTGTGTTTTGACGGGCACCCACTGCCCAGTCTGGATATCAAAGCGCTGCGCCGGCAAATGGCGGTGGTGGAACAAGAGCCTTCGTTATTTTGTGGCAGTATTTTTGAAAACATTGCTTTTGCCGTGCCTGAGCGGCAAGTCACACTGGCCGAAGTGCAAGCTGCGGCCCAACAAGCCTGTGCCGACGATTTTATCCGCAATTTTCCTGTCGGTTATCATACCCAGGTGGGTGAACAAGGCATGCAGTTGTCGGGTGGGCAAAAACAACGTATTGCCATTGCCAGAGCCTTGCTCAGGGATCCAAAAATTCTGATTTTAGACGAAGCCACCAGTGCGCTGGACGCCGACAGCGAGCGTCAGGTGCAAAAAGCGCTGGAAGTGTTAATGCAAGGGCGCACCACCATTATTATCGCGCACCGGTTTTCAACTATTACCAAAGCAGATCAGGTGTTGGTGTTGGAGCAGGGTCAGTTGTTGCAACAAGGTTCGCCACAACAGTTGCTGCTACAACAGGATGGCCGTTTTTATCAGCTGATGAAAAATCAGTTGCAGCTTTCGTCCTTTTCTCAGCCTGAAGAAGCCGACAGGGCTGTGCCTGCCTGAACTAGCGCTGCGACGTCAGTGATTGCTAAGGCTGCCGGTCCCGCTGTTTAATCTTGCCAGGGGTTGGCGAGCTCGGGGTCTGATACAAACACCGGGTCGGTCAGGCTGTGTAAAAACGCCAGCACCGCCGCTTTTTCTTCGTCAGTTAAATCTATGGGTTTAATAAAGGGGCTTTTTTGCGGATGTAACCAGCCATCGCCGGCCAGCGGGCCTTGTGGTATGTGGCGGCCACCGGCCAGATAAAAATCCAGCACCGCAGGCAAAGTGGCAATGCTGCCGTCGTGCATATAAGGTGCAGTCAGGCTGATATTACGTAATGTTGGCGCGCGAAAACGGCCATCATCGGCGGCGTTGAAACTGACTTCGGCCAAGCCTCTGTCTTGGTCCGGATAACCCAAAGCGCTGTATTGTTCACGTTTTGCATAATACAAACCTGTGTTGTGAAAAGGCCGCCGGTCCAGTGGCTGCTTTTCATGACT
>JAYRUI010000295.1:0-4786 GCA_041919175.1 Rheinheimera sp.
ATAACATCATAAAAGAAATGATGCCAATCAGTGGTTTAGGTAAAAAGTGCAACATAGGTATTCCTCCACAAATAAAAAGAGCAGGGTGGCCTGCTCTTTGTATCTCATTGGTCATTGCAGTGGCATTATTGTGGCCACTGCTCCGACCTGTGTCAGTGTACCTTAATCTTCAAAGTAGGTGTAACCATAAACACCGGCTTTCAGCTCTTCCAGCATTGAGGCTTGTTGGGTGGCATTAAACTTTGAAGTGGCCAGCTGGTTTTTGTATGACTGCAGCAGTTTTTCTGCGTCAAACTGCACATAACGTAAGACGTCAGCCACAGTGTCGCCTTTAATAGCGTTGGTCAGTTTGTAGCTGCCGTCGCTATTCAGTTCAACGTGTACTGAGTCGGTGTCACCAAACAGGTTGTGCAAGTCACCCAGAATTTCCTGGTAAGCGCCGACCATAAACATACCCAGCAGGTATTGTTCATCTTCTTTATACGCCGGCAGTGGCAAGCTGGATTCAATACCGTTGCCGTCGGCATAACTTTTCAGCGCGCCGTCAGAGTCACAGGTGATGTCCTGAATGATGGCACGTTGTTCCAGCGATTCGTTCATCCGCTCCAGTGGCATCACCGGGAACAACTGATCAATACCCCAGGCATCCGGCATCGACTGGAACAAGGAGAAGTTAACGAATAACTTGTCGGCCAGTTTTTCATTCAGTTCATCGTGAATTTCACGGTGTGAACGTGATGATAAGTCCAGCTTGTCTTTCACTTTGTTAATGGTGGCAAAATAAATCTGCTCCAGTAACGACCAGTCTTTGAGCGTCAGCAGGCCATGCACATACTGGGCATGAGCGTCGGTAAAATAATGCACAGCGTCGTGGTAAGCCTCAACCGCAGAGCGTGAAGTGACATTCTGGTAAGAATCCCACAAAGCCCAGACGACTTGCGGTGAATCTTCACTTGGTTCCGGCAGATGACGCAAGCCAGGTGCACGTTCGACGTCAATAGCGTCTGTGACCAGGACAGCGTGGTGTGCTGTCATAGCACGGCCGGATTCAGTGATGATATTCGGATGTGGCAAATCGTATTCGTCACAGACTTCTTTTAAACCGTACACCACGTTGCGGGCATATTCGTACATGGTGTAGTTCATCGAACAGGCTGAACGTGAGTTCGAACCTTCGTAATCCACACCTAAACCACCACCCACATCGACTGTCGTGATAGGCACGCCTAAGGTACGCAGTTCGGCATAATGACGGGCACATTCACGGATCGCATTGTGAATATCACGGATATTCGCAATTTGTGAACCGATATGGAAATGCACCAGCTGCAATAAATCTAACTTGCCAGCTTCTTTCAAAATATCAATGGCTTGCAGCACCTGAGTGGCGGTTAAGCCAAACTTGCCTTTTTCACCACCGGTGTTTTGCCATTTGCCTTTACCCACGGAATTCAGCTTGATACGGATACCAATAAAAGGTGCCGCTTCCAGGCTGTCAATTTCGCGGATCAGGGTTTTTAATTCAGACAGTTTTTCAACAACCACATAGACACTGTGGCCCATCATTTGACCAATAGTGGCCAGGCGCAGGAATTCGCTGTCTTTATAACCGTTACAGACAATACGCAGCGGTTGTTCAGTCACACCTAAAATAGCCATCAGTTCTGGTTTAGAACCTGCTTCCAGACCGACTTTGCCACTGTGGTGGCTCACCAGTTTACTGACCACGGAAAATTGTTGGTTTACCTTAATTGGGTAAACTGCAGTGTATTCACCCTGATACTCGCGCTCTTGCTTGGCTTTGGCAAAAGACTTGATCAGCGTATCAACACGATGTTCCAGAATATCGGTAAAACGTACCAAAACCGGCAGCGTTAATCCTTCTTCTTTAAAACGTGCAGTCAGCTCCGGAAAGCTAATGCCTGGTTTGCTGTGATCCTGATCCGGATAAGCAACGAGATTGCCCTGTGCGTTGACATCAAAATAGCCTTCGCTCCAGACTGCTACGTTATAGATGGATCTTGCTTTGTCGATACCCCATTCTGCCATTGTCGTGCCCTTCAAAAAATTAGGCCGCTATTTTAAGTGCAATAGCAGCAAAAAAACATGAAAAATTTGTCCCAAAGCGGCTTCACTGGCAAAATAATTGCCCCCTTTGCCAGTGCCCGGAGTGGAGCTATGTCAGAACTTAATTCTAAACAATGGTTTACCGAAATTTTCCAACCAAGCGGCAGTGCGTTTTCCCTGCAAATTCACCAGAAGTTAGCTGAAGTTCAGTCTCCTTTCCAACATATTGAAGTCTACGAAACCACTGAGTTTGGCAATATGATGGTGATTGACGGCGTGATTATGCTGAGCAGCCGGGAAAATTTCCTGTACCACGAGATGCTCAGTCATCCGGTGTTGTTTACGCATCCTGATCCGCAGCAGGTGGTGATCATCGGCGGTGGTGACTGCGGTACCTTACGTGAAGTGTTAAAACATCGATCAGTACAAACTGTGACTCAGATAGATATTGATGAGCAGGTGACCCGCATGGCCGAACGATATTTCCCGGAGCTGTGCGCTTCCAATAACGACCCGCGTGTTACCTTATTGTTTGATGACGGCATCAAACATATGCGCGAAGCTGCGGCTGAAAGCCTCGACGTGGTCATTGTCGATTCAACTGACCCTATTGGCCCTGGCGAAGGTTTATTTAACCGCGCTTTTTATCAAAGCTGTTTTAACGCTTTAAAACCTGGTGGCATTCTGGTGCAACAAAGTGAGTCGCCGCTAATCCATCTGGAGCTGCTGAATGCCATGCGCGAAGCAATGAAAGATGCCGGTTTTGCACAGCTGCAAACGTTGAATTTTCCACAAATGGTTTATCCAAGTGGTTGGTGGACCTGCACTATGGCACGCAAAGGTCAGTCTTTTGACGGTTTCCGTCGCGAAGACGCCGATAATGCCGGTTTTTCCACCGAATATTACAATTCCGCTATTCATCAGGCGGCACTGGCATGGCCTAACTTTATGCGCCGCAAGCTGCGTGACTAAAGGCTTAGAGACCAACAAGGATGTTGGTCTTTGTTGTTAATGCTCTGGTTGGCTGTCAGAAATATGTAACTTTGTTGGTTCGGTACTTGCTTGATCTTAAATGCTTCTGTACATTTAACGTTCAAGTTGGGAGAACTGCCGATGAAACATCATAGTCTTTGCTTATTATTGCTTTGTGCCGCTGGCGCACAGGCCAACGTATATCAATGCGAACAAGACGGCAAAGTGACATTTAGCCAGTTCCCTTGTGAGGAAAGTGCTGAGCTGACGCAAGAAGTCAGCGCCGGCAATGTTGTGCTCAGCAGCAACAAAAAAACTGATCAGCAGATGGAGAGCCTGAAGAAAAAAGGCCGTTATCTGGAATATCAGTTGTCAGTGACGGAACAAAAGCAGAAGCAACAGCTGACCGCACTGGAAAACGAATATTACGAAGCGCAGAAAAAAGGCGCGAAGTCGAATTATCTCGCCATGCTGAAACAAAAAATGGAAAAATTGCAGCAGGAGTTTGCTGAGCAAAAGCAAAAACAACAGCAGGAACTGGCAGTGTTACAAAAACAAATGGGTAGCCTGCAACGTCAGTACGCGGTGAATTAATCAATCTTCGGCTCAGCAGTTCACCCTTAACTGTTGAGCCTTTTACCCCAGACTAAACTCATCATTATCAATACCGAGCCCAGACTAAAAGTCAGCCAGTTCACTTGTTGTTGCCAAAGCACAAAATTCACCAATAAACCCGCAGGGATCAGTAGGTTATTCATGGCGGCCAACTGATGGGCGTTGACCTGACGTGCGCCGGCATTCCATAACCAATAACCAATGCCAGATGCCACTAAGCCTAACCAGACTAAAATGGCCCATTCGCTGGCTTGCTGCGGCACTTTTTGCCAGTCGGCAAATAACCAGGCACCTATGGCGGCAACCAGCGAAGCGCCGACAAAAAACCAACCAAAACTCTGTTGTTGTTGCACACTGCTGCCAAGCGCAAGCTGGCGGTAAGCCACCTGACCAAAAGCAAAACATAAGTTAGCGGCTTGTACCAACAACAGACCGAACCAAAATTCTGTAGTCGGGGGCGCAAAGCGGATCACCAAAGCGCCTAAAACCGCCAGTGCTGCCGGGCCCAGCCAGCGCCAGCTGATGGATTTCTGTTGCAAAATCCGGTCAAACAGCACCACATAAACCGGCGTCAGAATAGTAAAGAGCAGCACTTCAGCCACGGTCAGATATAAAAAGCTGTGGTAAAAAAACAGATACATCAGCCCAAGCTGCACAGCCCCAATACCGGCCAATGCCAATGCCTGTTTGGGCGCTGTTTTGTAACGGATTAACCAGGGCAAGAATAACAACAGGGCCAGTGCCATCCGGCTGCCAACGGCCAGATAAGGGTCTACTTTCCCCGCCAGAAACTCGCCAATCAGCGAAAAACTAAAAGACCAGATAATGGTGACCCAGATGAGCAACGTCATAAATTTTGACCTGACCCTGATAGAAGCGGCCAAGATTAACGGTTTTACAGCGGATTAAACAGGGCGGGTATGGAAAAAAGGGCGGCTTAAAAACAACAATAAACCACCCCTGGGACAAACTTATTGGGTCACGGGTTCGATATGAATTTCCACCCGGCGGTTCATCGCGCGGTTGGCTTCATTGGTGTTCGGAACTGCCGGGTAATTCGGGCCTACACCGCGCGTTTCCAAGCGGATAGGGTCAACCTGCTGGGCTATCAGGTAACTTTTTACGGCATCAG
>JAYRUI010000296.1:0-4777 GCA_041919175.1 Rheinheimera sp.
ATTTGCTGGTACGCCACGACAAACCGCTGCGTGGTTTTGACGCCATGTTATCCAGCACGCTTGTCGAGCAAATGGCGCGCGATGGTTTAACTTTGCACCCGCATACCCAGGTGCAGGCTATAACAAAAAACCCGGATGGCAGTTTAAAACTGAGTCTTCAAAGCACAGAGCTGGAAGTCGATTGCCTGATTTGGGCGATAGGCCGAAGCCCGGCAACGGATAATCTCAATTTGGCTGCTGCCGGTGTGGCGGTGGATGAGCAGGGTTTTATCCAAACCGACAAATATCAAAACACCAACGTGCCCGGCATTTATGCTATTGGCGACAACACAGGCCGGCTGGCGTTAACACCGGTGGCAGTGGCAGCTGGCCGGCGTTTAGCCGAGCGGTTGTTTAACGGCAAAACCGATTTGCATCTGGATTACAATCTTGTACCTACAGTGGTGTTTTCGCATCCGGCTATTGGCACCATTGGCCTCACCGAAAACGAAGCCAGAGCGCAGTTTGGCGACAGCATTAAAGTGTATCAAAGTGAATTTACCGCCATGTACAGCGCCCTCACCTCGCACCGTCAGCCAACCCGGATGAAACTGATTTGCCAGGGCGCCAACGAAAAAATCGTGGGTTTACACGTGATAGGTTTTGGTGCCGACGAAATGCTGCAGGGTTTTGCGGTTGCCATCAAAATGGGCGCGACCAAAGCTGATTTTGACAACTGTGTGGCGATACACCCAACCTCGGCAGAAGAGTTTGTGACACTCAGATAAACAGACAAACAACATAACCTTGTATCAGGGCTGTAAGTCCGCTAAAAGCCCCTGCAACTGTTGCCGGGGCTTTTTCGTCGCGATAAGACGCAGATAGGGTCGCCTTGCGACCAGAGTCTGATGAACACTTTATTACCGAGCTGCAGGTGAAACATTGCTGGCTGACGTTATCGAGCCACAACAGGTCTGGTTGCTGCCTGATAAAAATTTGGCGATACATGTCTGAATTTTTTACACTAAAAGAATAAATCTTTACACTAACATCAAGCACCATTGAAAATTCAATAACTTATATTTTCGGCTCGATTTTTGCATATTATTCTTTACTGATATAACCTCTATCATCTTATACGACAAACTTTGGATAAATTATGAAAACACTTGCTGTATTTCTTGCTGTTTTATTCACTGCCAATGTTCATGCTGGTGCTATTTATCTCGATTCAGATATCGGCAATCCATGGAGCCAATTTAATAACGAAGAGTCGATGGATGCGGTGTTTGGTGCAGGCAACTGGCTGGACGACACCTTTGAAAACATTGATTTAGCAACCTTATTTGCTGCGTCCACCGACTTTATTTACCTTGAAGGGAGCGACACCAATGCCAACGCACTGGAAGCCTTTTTAACGGCTCATAAAGTAGCACTGGAAAATTGGGTTGCTGCCGGTGGTCGTTTATTACTGAATGCGGCACCTAACCGGGGTGACGGTATGTCTTTTGGTTTTGATGTCACTTTAAACTACGGCGGTAATACGAAAAATGGTCTGGTGCATGGTGCAAATGCCAATCATGCTATTTTTACCGGTCCTTATGGCAGTACTGGGGCGCAGTTTACCGGCAATTCATTTTCCCACGCCACAGTGTCAGGCACTGGCTTGAACCCACTGATTATTGGTGATGAAAACCCGGGTTTGGTGTTAGCCGATAAATTCTGGGGTAATGGTTATGCCATGTTTGGCGGTATGACCACCTTAAACTTTCAGCAGCCGAATTCTGAAGCCTTGCGTAAAAACATTCTGCATTATGCTGCCAATGTGAAAAATAATGGTATTGCACCTGTGCCTGTACCAGCCACTCTGGGTTTATTTGCGTTAGCACTGGCCGCATTGGGTGTTAGCCGCCGCCGTGCCTGAGTTGCAGATAACCTGACCATCTTGATGCCAAGCTAAAAACCACCTGTCGCAGGTGGTTTTTTATTGGTAGTCCCTGCAACGCAGCAACAATTGCAGATACTGATCCACGCCATGAAGGCGCACTATAAAAACTGCTTTTTTAACAAATGCATATTTAAGATTCTGCCAAAGCTACCTTTTTGTTGCTGACGCCTGATATCAATACTTGTTGTGTCAGAAGCGGTAACCAGGGTTGTGGTTTATGCAGTGCAAAACCCTGACCAAAACCAACGCCAAGCTCAGTCAGTAGTTGGCTAACCTGCTGATCTGCAACAAATTCAGCTATGGTTTCTTTGCCCAGACTCACGGCAATTTCCGCAATCGCTTTGACCATGGCGTAATCGGTGGCATCCAGCGCCATGTTGCGCACAAAAGAGCCATCAATTTTTACATAGTCTACCGCCATGTTTTTCAGATAAGTAAAAGACGACATACCGGCGCCAAAATCATCCAGCGCAAAACGACAACCAATCTGGCGCAGCGCCTGAATAAAACGGCCGGCATTGGCCATATTGGTCACTGCAGCGGTTTCGGTAATTTCAAAACAAATTTTTGCCGGTGGCACCTGACTGACGGCGAAACGTTGCATAATATGCCCAAGCAACTGCTCGTCACCCAGCGATAAGCCCGATAAGTTAATGGCAACTTTGTCGAGCCTCGCCACATGATCCGGGTGCGCTTCCAACTGATCCAGAACCTGATTAAACACCCAGCGATCAATGCTTTGCATCAAACCAAATCGTTCGGCCAGCGGAATAAACACCGCCGGGCTCACCGGCTGATTTTGATTGTCTCTGAGTCTGAGCAACATTTCATAATGGGCACCACCACCCTGCCCCTGTAATGGCACTATCGACTGGTAATAAAGTTCAAACTGATTTAAATCAATCGCTTGCTGTATCAAACTGACTAAATCCAGTTCGTTTTGACGGTGATTAAGCTCAGCGGCGCCAGCGTTGACAATATGGTACCTGTTGCGCCCGGCCGACTTGGCAAAATAACAGGCGCTGTCGGCCGCTTTTAACACTTCAACCGTGGTCAGGTTCTGACCAGACAATTCCAGCACGCCAATACTGGCCGCAACGGTGAAAATTTTCTGCTCCCAGCGAAATCGAAAAGCACTGATACGACTGAATAACTGTTGCAGCTGCAAAGTAGCAAGTTCGAGGCTGATGCCGGTATAAATCAAGCAAAACTCGTCGCCGCCAATGCGGGCTAAGATGTCCTGCTCCCGTAAATCAGTGGCCAGAATACTGGCCACATGGCGCAATAATTCGTCACCGGCCAGGTGGCCACAAGAGTCATTCACCAGCTTAAACTGGTCCATATCGATGTAACATAAAATGGCCGGGCTTTGTTTGCTCAGCAGTTGCTGCAGCTTAGAGTCAAAGGCATAGCGGTTTAATAAACCGGTTAGCTGGTCGTGATCGGCCTGGTAACGGATTTTGTGTTGCAGCTGCAACTCAGTAGTCACGTCACGGCCTATACCTTCAATCGCCAGTACTTTGCCGTTGTCGTCCAGCACAGGACGTTCACGAAACTCAATTTGCCTGACAGAGCCGTCAGCGGCCAAATAATCAATCTGATAAGGCTCAGGCGCTATACCTTGTTGATACAGCTGACGAATTTGCGCCATATTTGCCGGTTCCCGCTTGATATAGCTGCGATGATTGGCGGCAAAGTCAGCCGGCGCATAACCTAAAATCTGTTTGACGCTGTGACTGATAAAATCGACCACGCCCGATTGATCCAGCCGGTAAATAAAATGACCATCGATGCCTTCCACCAGCCGGCGGTATTTTTCTTCATTGGCTTGCAGTTGTTGCTCCTGCAACTTGCGGCTGGACACATCACAGAGTGAAATCACCAGACCGGCACCGGCTTTTACCACCTGCAGCTGAAGCCAGGACGGTGTTAAAGCCGGGGAATCCACGGCAACAATGCCGTCAAAAGATTTATTCTGCTGATAAACCCGCTGACAAATAGGTAAAAAAGAACTGGCACAAAGTGCATGACAAAGTTGTTGCAGACTGAGTTTTAATAAATGGTCGTGCCCGCTGCGGAACAAAGCCGACACCATCAGATTGGCGTGTTGGAGCTGAAAATCGCCGGCGCGCTCAGCATGAGGCACATACAAAGCAATAGCGTCAGGGGATGCATCTGCGGCAGCCAGAAACATTTGTTGTTGCAGTTGCAGCTGCTGTTCGCGCTGTAATTTACGAAACAACATACTGCTGATAAACAAGGCCGATAACAAACCGAGCAGCAACACCAGCAACGCACTGTTCACGCCATGTTGTTGCGCCTGAATGACAAACAGCCAATCGCGCCCGGCAAAACTGACTTGCTGTTCCACCAACGGCGCTTCGGGGTTGATCACACCATGGCGAAATAGCTCATGTTGTTGATCCTGAATATAAAAACTTAAATCTTCACTGGCGAGTTCACCCACAAGCACAGCCAGAATTTGTTGAATATCAAAACTGGCTGCGACAAAACCTTTGCTGTTCTGGTTGGGATGAATGGCTTTCACCACCAGGGTAAAGGGCTGGCCATTTTGCTGGTAAAAACCCGTGCTAAAACCGGAATCTAAACCAAAAAGCACTGGTAAACCAAAAGCCTGCAGTGAAGTACCAAGACGGCCAGCACGGCCTTGTGGTTCGATACTCCAGCGGATATGTTGGCTTTCATCCAGCAGCAGCATGTCGTGCAAACCCGGCAGCATTTTGCTCAGGGTGCGGGCTCTGACGTTAAACCAGTCCACCGGATTGGCGTGATGCACAGGCCAGTTCTGGATCAGATCATCAATAGCTCTGAGTCGGTCGGCCGAAAAAA
>JAYRUI010000297.1:0-4752 GCA_041919175.1 Rheinheimera sp.
CTGCAATACCAACACAAATATAAATTCGTTCAGGATGATCACATTTAGCCGGGTAAGGGATTGTCTGCTTAACAACTCTTGTTGCAAATCTCCAAGTGCAGTGCCATATAAAAAAACATCAGGTTGATTGGTAATATGTGCGGCTTGCTGCTGCGCTTCCTGATGGCGGTTGTGTCTGCTGGTCAGCTGGATACCATTCACCAATAAGGTTGAATCGCCGCCTTCAGCCAAAGACACCTGCAAAGAGTTCGATCCGGCGCCGATGTTTTCAAGTTCTGTCGCAAGCGCAGGCCAGCGGCTGCGAATGACATTCAGATTGTTCGCAAAAGGGTTGTCTGTCATCAATGTTCTCTTCTGCAGTGCCGCCCGCTGAATTTACAGCGGCAATGTGTAGGTGTAAGTAATTGAATCATAAATGCTTAATCTCTGCAAAATATGATTGATGTTTATGATGGTTAAAAAAAACTAAAAATTAATTTCAGTTTCTGTACTGCTTTGTCGCTCTAAGTTTATGAGCATCATTTCAGGAGAACTCACAATGGCTTTATCAATTCAATCAAATGCAGCAGCTACCACTATTCGTAATCAATTAAACCGCACTAACGATGGTTTAGGTGTTGCTTTAGAACGTTTAGGTTCAGGTTTTCGTATTAACTCAGCAAAAGATGATGCTGCAGGTTTACAAATTGCCAGCCGTTTAAGTGCACAGCTTGTTGGTCAGGAAACTGCAATTAATAACACTTCAAACGCCAGTTCTATGCTGAAAACAGCAGAAGGGGCTTTTGATGAAATGACAAATATTGTGTTTCGGATGAAGCAGTTAGCTACCCAAAGTGCAGACGGTTCTTATGCTGATACTGAGCGTACAGCAATGCAGTCAGAATTCCTGGCACTTAATGATGAACTTATCAATATCATGGCCAACACTAGTTACGGTGCTGGAACCAACTTACTTAGTGCTACTGGTAAGTTTGGCGCAGCCGGTGGTGTAACTTTCCAGATTGGTGCGAGTGCTACCGAAGACTTACTTGTTGAGATTGATACAGAAGTTGGTCTTGTGAATACAGCATTAGGTGCAGCTGGTGCATCAGCTGTTGGAAATGTAGCAACTCAGGCTGGTGGTAATACTGCCATTACCACTCTTGATACTCTGCTAAGCAACATCAGTACTGCTCGTTCAGCACTTGGTGCAAGTATGAACCGTTTGGATCATACTGCAACGAACCTGAGCAATATGGCGCAAAATACTGAAAATGCAAAAGGCCAATTGATGGATGCTGATTTTGCTCGTGAAACATCTAATATGACCAAACAGCAGCTGTTAATGAATGCGGGTATTTCTGTTTTAACCACAGCCAATACCACAACCCAAATGGTTGCTCAGCTGTTACGTTAAGCATAAATCAGGGAGCCGGACCTTGGTTCGGCTCTTTGTTTTTTACAGGAATAGATTATGGCATTTTCCAGTATCGACCCCGCGTACCTGGCTCAGCAATACACCCAAATTGAGCGGGCAAGCAAAGATGGTGTGCTTAAAGCGCAACAAAACAGGTTTTCAACCCTGTTGGCCTCTTATAAAAAACTGGAAACCTCACTGGGTGGTATGCGTGACTTGCTCACTGGCTTTACCACAAACAAAGAATTACTCAGCAATACCGCAACCACAAGCGCCGATACGGTATTGGGTGTAACAGCTGGCAGTACAGCTGTTGCCGGAAACTACGAAATTTTTGTTCAGCAGCTGGCGCAGAATCATCAGCTGTCCTTGGCCTTTAACACATCGGATGTATTACCAGCAGACGGTCAGTTTGAGCTCACTGTTGCCGGTGATTCTTTTGCCGTTGATTTATCAACGCTGGACGCGGGCTCTGACATTTCCGATTTGGCCACTGCAATTAATAATGCACCTGACAATAGCGGTGTCCAGGCAACAGTGATGCGCAGTGGCGCTCAGTCTTATCTGGTTTTGACCAGCAAAGATTCAGGCGCAGCCAACACCATCAGTCTTAATTTTGTGCCTGGTGCCGACACTTCCGGTGCTGATATTACTGGCGCAGTTGCTGGTGCAACTGAGTTAAAAACAGCGCAGGACGCTATTATCAAAGTTGGCGCCCAAAATCCTATTACCGTCACATCGACAACCAATTCACTGACTGATGTGATTGATGGTGTAACTCTGGATTTAAAGCAAGCACAGGCATTAGCGGATCAGCCGGTAAAAATTAGTGTTCAGCAGGATCCCAAAGCAGTTGAAGAAAAACTGAAAAAATTTGTTGAAAGTTACAATGGGTTGGTAAAACAAATAACTTCCGATAGTGGCTTAAATTCCGACAGTATGGCGCGCGGTATTGTCAATCAGATGCGTCAGTCGTTCCAGCAACTGTATCAGGGCACCCCATTAACAGAGGTGGGTTTAAAGTTCGACCGCAATGGCGTTTTATCTGTCGATGGCACAAAAATGCAAAAGGCTTTGGCTGCAGACCCCGCTAAAGTTGAAAAAATGCTGGTGTCTGACACAGGGTTATTTAGTGGTTTGCAGGAGCGGCTTGAGCCATTTACTGACCGTTTTGGTTTAATGAAAGACAAACAGCAATCGATTCAGGCCAGTTTGGATTTGGTTACAAACAACCAAAAACGCCACGACGTTTCAATGGATTTGGTATACAAAAGATATCTGGCACAATTTACCCAAATGCAGGTTACGATAGCGCAGCTGGAAAGCTCAATGTCGAATTTCGGTTAACAGAGGTTTTTTATGTTGGATTTTGCCCAAGGTTATCAGGCTTACCAGAACACCAGTATAAATGCAAAAGCATCAGGCGCTGATATTCATAGCCTGGTGTTGATGTTATTTGATGGTTTTCTGGATGAACTGGCACGTGTTGAGGGGCATATTCAGGCAAAGCGTTTTGATAAAAAAGCGCTGGGCGTTGAAAAACTTTTGAAAATCCTCGGTGGTTTAGATGCATCTCTGGATCAGGAGAAAGGCGGTGAAGTTGCCGTAAATATGCATCGTTTATATGAGTTTTGTGGCCAGGAAATTTTAAAAGCCAGTATGAAAAATCATGTTGAAGAACTTGCAGTGGTGCGCACTGTGATGACCGACCTGCAGCAAGGCTGGCAAGGGTTGTTGCCACGAAGCTGAGTTCTTAGTGTTTTCTGAGTTTATATAAAAATGCCGGATTTTAGTCCGGCTTTTTTGTAATTGAACAACAGAGTTGCTTTATCTGGTTGGTTTAATAACAACCGCAGTTGTTTGAAGGAAGTAGGTTTCCAGGTTCCGCTTTTGCGGAAGTTTTTCTTCCTCTTTGGTGGCTTAATCTCTTTTAATTCATTTAAAATCAGTGTCTTATTGTGTGGAATGATACTTGCTAGAAGCTTGTGTTCAGTTTAAGCAGGTGTGATGATGTCGGGCCATAGCACTCAAAAAAATCTACCGCTTCAGCAAATTCAACAGTTGCTGTTTCAGTTACATCAGGCTGTTGTTGCAGGAAAATGGCTGCAGGTACAAGCGTTGGATCGTGAGATAGGTGCTGCAGTGTTGCTACTGCGCCAAAGTGGTCCTGAACAATCGTTTGCGGCTGAGTTGCAGCTGCTTAAGCAGCGTTATCAACAAATTATCCAGCTGGCAAAAGAGCAACAACAGGAGCTTGAGCAAAAGATGAAGGCTTTTAATGACAACAAAGCCGGGGTTTTGGCGTACCAGCAAACCACGGAGAGTCAAAGATGATGTTGCCACTGAGTGTTGCCAGCCAAATCACAGTGCAGAGTAGTGGACAAGCTCCAACCTCCATACTTCCAGGTCAGGCAGAGCCTGATTTAGCTGACGAACAACAAGCCGGATATGATCTGGAACTTGCTGCATTGTTGCTGCAGTTGCCGCCTTTAACGCCTGCTGAAACCTTGCTGCCGACTACCACAGTTTCTGCTGGTGAAATCACAACTGCTCAGGCGGCAACACCGCCTGGGCAAGCTGCATTATTGACAGCTTTGCCGTTGCAACACTTTTCACAACAAGGGGAGTATCAGCTGACCCCACTTTTTGGCTCAGCTGCTCTGGCGCTTAAAACCGCAGAAATAGGCACACTGATGCCAACACAGAGCCAGGCTGCTTCCCCCACTGTTTCCGCAGCCAGCCTTGATGTGATGCGAAATATGTTCGACGCTGCTGCGTCTGTTCCCACTGCTGCATCGTCAGTTCAGATAATGCCCGCAGCTGCAACAGTGCCGCCGTTAGCAGATGAAAACCCAACATTGTTGCAAATCCAAAATGTAGTGATTAGAGACCCAATCTCTGCTGCTTTGGCAACATTAGAAACTGCACCACAGGCTGCAACTACACTTTTGGAGCTGGCAAAAACGCAGTTGCCAGCACCTTCCGGTAAAACAGACTTTAGCCAAATTCAGCTTTCGTCCGGTCTCTTGCAACAACCTCAACAAGCCGCTTTAAACAGCATTCCTTTGAGTCAGGCCATTCAGGTTGCTCAATTATTGAGTTTGCAATCCGGTGCAGAATCAAACCAGTTGTCTTTACCTTCTGCTGTCTCTGCCACGCAGGCTGTGGCGCAACAGATGAGTTATCAGTGGCAGTCTGAGCCAATGCCCGCGGAGCCGGTTCGTTTTGGTCAAAGGTTATTGGCACTTTTGAGCGACAAAGTTGATGTGCAATTAGGGCTTGGTGTGAACAAAGCCATGATCCGGCTTGATCCGCCTTCACTTGGCAGTATTGAATTGGCTGTTCAGATGGATGGA
>JAYRUI010000298.1:0-4747 GCA_041919175.1 Rheinheimera sp.
GTGTCAGCCTGATTCCACACCAGCTTTATATTGCCGACGAAGTAGCCAAACGCCACGCGCCACGGGTGTTGTTATCAGACGAAGTAGGTTTGGGTAAAACCATTGAAGCGGGTCTGATTATTCATCAACAGTTGATTGCCGGTTTAGCACAGCGGGTGCTGGTGGTGGTGCCTGAGTCGCTCATGCACCAATGGCTGGTAGAAATGCTGCGCCGTTTTAACCTGAAATTTGCCATTTTTGATGAAGAACGTTGCACCGAAGCCAAAGCAGATGGCGGCAATCCGTTTGAATCTGAGCAGCTTGTGCTGACCTCACTGGAGTTTTTCAGCCGGAAAAAAAGCTGGCACGAAGCAGCCACCGAAGCACACTGGGATTTATTGGTGGTGGACGAAGCGCACCATTTGCAATGGAGTGAAGATAATCCAAGCACTGAATACCAGCGTATTGAAGCTTTGGCCCAAGACACCCCTGGTGTGATTCTGCTGACAGCAACACCGGATCAGCTCGGCCACGAAAGCCATTTTGCCCGTTTACGTTTACTGGACCCGAACCGTTTTTATGATTATCAGCTGTTCCTCAAAGAAGAGCTGCAATACAAAGAAATTGCCGATTTAGCCAAGCTGGTGTTAGCGGCTGAGCCGCTCGATAACAACACAGCCAAAACGTTACAGCAACAAGTTGCTGAAACGGATTTATCCAAAGAGCTGGCGTTATTACAGCAAGCCGGTGAAAACGACGACAAAGAACAAGCCCGTCAATCGGTGATCCGCCAACTGCTGGACCGCCACGGCACAGGCCGTATTTTATTCCGTAATAGCCGCAGCGCCATTAAGGGTTTTCCCAAGCGCCAGGCGCATTTATTGCCTTTAACTTTGCCTGAGCAATATCAGAACGCCATTAAGGTGCAACAAGCTTTTAACGGCAGTCAGACTGATTTACAAAAAGCCACTGCGCAGTTATTCCCTGAACGCATTTTCCAGGAATTTGAAGGCTCAAAATCCAGCTGGTGGCAGTTTGACCCAAGAGTCGAGCTGTTGATTGAACGCATTAAAGGCAATAAATACAAAAAGTTTTTAGTGATTTGTGCCCATGCCGACACCGCAATTGCGCTGGAAGAAGCACTGCGGGTGAAAGAGGGCATCAGGGCAGCCGTATTCCACGAGGGCATGAGCATCGTAGAACGTGACAAAGCCGCCGCTTATTTTGCCCAGGACGACAATAGCGCCCAGGCGCTGATTTGTTCGGAAATCGGCAGTGAAGGCCGCAACTTCCAGTTTGCCCATCATTTAGTGTTATTTGATTTACCGCTGAACCCGGATTTGCTGGAGCAACGTATTGGCCGCCTGGACCGGATTGGCCAGCAGCATGATATTCAAATCCATCTGCCGTATTTTACCAACCATCCGCAACAGATTTTGCTCGATTGGTACCACCAGGGCTTGCAAGCGCTGGAACAAACCAGTCAGACCGGCCGCGCCGTGTTTGACCAGGTCAAAGAAGAATTGTTGGCACAACTGGCCGCCAAAGAAGCAGACAATGCCGCTGTTGAAGCCCTGATCAGCAAAACTTTTGAGCTGAATCAGGCGCTGAAGCAAAAATTAGAACAAGGCCGCGACAAGCTGCTGGAGATGAACTCGGCAGGTGCCGGCCGTGCTGAACAAATTGCCGCAGCTATAGCAGCGCAGGACGACGAAACCATTTTGCCACTGTATATGATTAAAGCCTGGGATATTCTGGGCATTAATCAGGATGATCGCAGTGACACCAGTATTATTCTGACACCGTCAGAACAAACCCAGGGCCATTACCCAGGCCTCGAAGATGACGGTGTTTCTGTCACTTTTGACCGCAAAACCGCATTGGCGCAGGAAGATATCCAGTTTTTAAGCTGGGACCATCCGATGGTGCAAGGCACGCTGGATATCGTCACCAACGACTCTATGGGCAACAGCTCAGCCGCCATTTTGTTTAACAAACAATTGCCGGTGGGCAGCTTTTTTGTTGAGTTTATTTATGTGGCTGAAGCCAGCGCACCGCCAGAGTTGCAGTTAGGCCGTTATTTACCGCCCACCCCTATCCGTTTATTACTGGAAAAAACCGGTAAAAACCTGGGCCCTAATGTGCCTTTTGACAATTTTAACCGTCAGCTAAAACCTGTTGGTCGTCAGACTGCCGCTAAACTGGTGGGTGCTTTACAAAGCACTATTCACCCGCTTATTGCCAAAGCCGAAGCTTATGCCACGGCGCAGCTGGCGCAAATTCAGCAGGACGCCCAGCATAAAATGACCGAAGCTTTACAGTCGCAAATCAACAGGTTAACCGCACTGCGTGCCATTAACCCAGCGGTGCGGCCGGAAGAAATTGCCCATGTTGAACAAATGCAGCGTGAACTGACCGATTATATTGGCAAAGCACGGCTGAAATTTGATGCGATCCGGGTGATAGTGGCAAGTCACGAGTGAGCCACATAACGCTGTTGCGGGAACGCTGTTAATGCTGTTGGTCTACGAACCACCCATGTCGCCTTATCTGGATATTTTGTATCAGGATGAACATTTGCTCATCCTGAACAAACCCAGTGGTTTATTAACAGTGCCGGGGCGCTTGCCTGAGCATCAGGACAGCCTGGAGCTTCGGGTGCAAAGGGTGTTTCCAGAAGCCCGTATTGTGCACAGGCTGGATATGGCGACATCCGGCATTGTGGTGATGGCATTAGGAGCCGACAGTCAGCGTCATTTAAACCTGCAGTTTGAGAAACGCCAAACCGAAAAACACTATTTAGCGCGCCTGGAAGGCAAAGTGCCGGTGCGCTGCGGTTCTGTTGAGTTACCGCTGATTTGTGACTGGCCAAACAGACCCAAGCAAATGGTATGTTTTGGCCGCGGCAAAAAAGCGCTGACCCATTTTTCCGTATTGTCGCAGGATGAACACAGCAGCTTTGTGAAACTTATTCCGGTGACAGGCCGCTCGCACCAGCTCAGAGTACATATGCAATGGCTTGGGCATCCTATTCTTGGTGATAAGTTTTATGCATCACCAGAAGGTTTGGCGGCAGCCCCCAGGCTGCAACTTCATGCCGCTTATCTGGCGTTGTTTCATCCCCAGGATGGTCGCTGGCTGGAGTTTCACTGCCCTTGTCCTTTTTAGGTCAGAAGATTTAACACACTGAATTAACCTCAGATTCATTTTCAGCTGTTATGCTGCCGCCGCTTTCACAACCTGTTGCCATACAACTGAAATAAACTTGAGTGAAATTTGTTTAATCAAGACAAATCAAATAAAATTAGCCGGTTGGAAAAAACACCCCTTAAGGAGATACGGATGAAACTTAAAACTAGCGCAATTGCCATTCTGGCAGCTCTTCCCCTGATGTCGTTTGTAGCATCTGCGGCTCCAACTGCAGAACAGTTACAAGATCGGGCTTTTGGTTCTTTATTTTATGAATATTACGCACCAGACAGCGACAAAACCCGTTCAGCTGAATGGCAAGGTGTGGACAACGGTAACGGCATCGGCCTGAACCTGGGTTACCGCATCAACAAAGTTTGGGCAATCCGCGCTGAATACGTGCGTCAGGACCTGGACTCTGCTTTCAGCAACAACGATATCGAAGGTAATCGTGTTGGTCTGGATCTGATGTATCACGTTGACAGCCTGCCAGTGTACGTTGTTGGTGGTGTGAAAAACTTCACAACTGGCCGTAGCGCTTCTGCTGCCAACATCGGTATCGGTGCAAACCTGTTTGCAACTGACGACCTGGCTGTATTTGTTGAAGCCAACCGTTACCAGGGCATCAGTAAATCATTTGCTGACTCAGGCATTAAATTAGGTGCAACTTACCACTTTGGTGAAGCGCCAGCTGCTGAACCAACACCAGCGCCTGAACCAGCTCCGGCTCCGGCACCAGTCATTGGTGATGCGGATCAGGACGGTGTAACTGATGACAAAGATCAGTGTGCTAACACCCCAATCACGGACAAAGTAGACACCGTTGGTTGTTCAATTTTCACAGAACAATCAGTCAGCATCGCACTGAACGCTCAGTTTGATAACGACTCTTCAGTGGTGAAAACTCAGTACCACGCTGACATCGAAAAACTGGCTAACTTCTTAAAACGTTACCCAAATACTGATGTTGAAATTGGTGGTCACGCTTCTAACGTGGGCAAACCAGCTTACAACTTAGCACTGTCACAACGTCGTGCTGACGCTGTTGCAGCAGTACTGGTAAACCAGTTTGGTATTGAAGCTTCACGCGTAAAAGCTGTGGGTTATGGCATTACCAAACCACGCGCTTCAGGCAACAATGCTGCTGCACACGCGGTAAACCGTCGTATCGAAGCGACAGTAACAGCATCTGTGAAAGAAGCTGTTCAGCGTTAATTGCTGATGTTCTGCTGAAAAAGCCGCCTTTGGGCGGCTTTTTTTTGCCCGAAAAACACCATGGACTCACAGACTGCAGCGATAAAATTTGTCAGGTAATTTAAGTTATCAGCCAACGGGCCGATATTCTTTGTAATCAGTCTTTTGCCGGGGTGTTCAAATGCTCAAATCTTCGTTGTGTTGTGTCTTGCTGACACTGAGCTTTGCTATGAGGGCAGCAGCAATGCCAGCCACAATAGAAAGCACCCACAGCCTTGATTTACAACGTCAACTGCCCGGTACTGAGTTAGAAAACCTGAAGGCCGGCGACGTTACTTTTACCACTTTATACAAACCGGCCATGACAGCTTTTACCAAAGGCACG
>JAYRUI010000299.1:0-4741 GCA_041919175.1 Rheinheimera sp.
TCACAATAACACCGCCGGTGCCGCCTGCTTTTACCAGCTCCTGATGGATAACCTGATGAGCCGCTTCTGCTGCACTGACCCCACCGTACTTCACCCTGGCACAGATATCAGCTGCAACCCGGTAACGAATAAAAAACTCGCCATGACCGGTGGCAGAAACAGCGCAGCTTTGGTTATCAGCAAAATTACCGGCACCAATAATAGGCGCATCCCCAATACGGCCATATCTTTTGGCTGTCATGCCGCCTGTTGAAGTTGCAGCTGCCAGATTGCCCTGTTTATCAAGAGCTACAGCCCCTACTGTGCCCATATTCCAGGCCGTGTTCCAGTTTGGTGAGAAACGTAATCGCGCCTGATGGGGTGTTGTTTGCTCTGCTTTTTTCATCGCCTCTTTGGCTTTTAGCAAAGCTTTATAACGAAATTCGGTATCAAAATGGCTGTTTTCCACCAGAGTTAAACCCTGCAGTTTGGCAAACTCTTCGGCGCCTTTGCCCGATAACATCACATGCTCAGATTTTTCCATCACAGCTCTTGCCAGCAATACCGGATTTTTCACTATAGTAACCCCGGCTACAGCACCGGCTTCAAGGGTGTCGCCGCGCATAATGGAAGCATCCAGATCATGGCCACCTTCATAGGTGTATACTGCGCCTTTCCCCGCGTTAAACAGCGGTGAATCTTCCATCACAAGCACAGCCTGAGTAACAGCGTCCAGACTACTGCCGCCTTTTTCCAGCACGGTATAACCGGCATTGACTGCTTCTGTCAGTTTTTGCTCATAAGCCTGTTGTTGTGATGGGCTTAATTGCGCTTTGTTAATAGTACCGGCGCCGCCGTGGATGACTATGGCATAAGGGCTGTTGGCCAACACCGCTGTGCTGAATAAAGCGCAGCTCAGGATTGCAGTTTTAATAAACGAGCTTCTCAGAAGCAAAGGTGTTGCCGAAAGTTCTTTGCCGGAAATATGGCTGCATGACGTGATGGTCTGAGGTGAATACATAAAATAAACCTGCCGGATTTGCCCAAAATAAACTCAGTCTTAACGCGAAGTCAGGTCGTTTTGCAATGATGTTCGCTTTTGTTGCGGCCAAAACGCGAAAGCTTGCGTTAAATCAAAACAGCTGCGCCCTGCTTTGTTAAATTGCTGACAACACCAAGCCATAAGGCGTGAACTGAGGGAAAAGCGATGACATTAGAAAAACACAATTTAGTGCAGGAATTTCCGGAATTTAAACAACGTATTCATGAGTTAAAGCTCAGCGACAACCACTTTGCCCGGCTGTTTGCTGAATATCATGATGTTGATCATGAAGTATTCCGCATAGAACAAGGCACCGAAGTCAGCTCAGATGATTATCTGGAAGAGCGGAAAAAATTAAGACTGCACTTAAAAGATCAGTTGTTCACTGCACTTCAGGCTTGAGTTTTAAGTCTTAAGTTTTAAGGCAGTTGACTTCTGTTGCAGCGTTAAACTGCCTGACAAAAAGTCCTTCAACATCTGTATGCACAACAAAAGGTGTTCCCAAAACACCTTTTGTTTTTTGCGCAGCACTATCGTCAAAAGCTGTTATCAAAAATACCGCAGCTAAGCGAGTTAATCACAGTTTTTCGCTTTGCGAAAACCAGCCTGTTCTGCCTCTTTGGCGCTTTGAAACCAGCGTTGATTTTTAACACTTACCTGACTAAACCCAGGGCAATGCGCCAGGTGATAAATTTTGCTGTTGTTATTGCCAAGCACGGCAGAGCTTTGCTTTTCTGGTGATGATGATTGTTCTGATGTTTGTAGTGATGATTTGGCAGCTTCAAATTTTGTTGTATTCACTTGATTGTGTTGCCTTACACCTGACAAACCATAGCCTGTTGGCTGATAACCTATTTCCCATTGCCGCACACCGGTAACAAAATAATTCGGGTGGCCCATCTGCTGCGCGATACGTTGCCCCAGCAATTGCTCCCGTGCATCAACAGGGTCGTCCTGATGCCATTTTAACAACAATTGTTGCTGCGACTTTGGCAACGCCAGCGCATATTTGTCTGCCATATAAAAATATATACGGGCGATATCCCCCCGCACTTCTGGCCTTGGCTCCGCGAACTTTTGTGCAAAATCAACTTTAAAATCACAAGCACCATATTGTGGTTTTTGCGCTGGCAACTCGGTAAAAGCGAAGTTGGCACGGTCGCCGTTCACTTCCCCTATGGCCGGTTTCAGGTTAAATAAGTCGGCTTCCATCCGGCCAAACAAGGAGTCTGTTTGCTGACAGTTGTCGCGCCCACCTTGCTGCCAACAGCGCAGGTTTTTACCAAAATGATGGGCGGGAACTATATGCTCCCACTCTATACGCTTCGCTCTGGGGCCATTTTTCCGGACTTTATATCCACAAGCTTTCAGGTCGGGTATGCCTTTACCACCTTGCCAGCGTAAAGGACAACCGCAATAAAACGTTTGATTTTCATCACTATAAATCCGCTGAGCCAGACGTTTTGCTTCACTAAAATCATCAGGTGCAGCATGCAAAGGCAATGCAATAGAAAAAACCATCAACCACAACAACAGGCTGAACAACCGGAATAACATCTTTTTAACTCTTGTTTAATAA
This sequence comes from Rheinheimera sp., assembly GCA_041919175.1. Taxonomy (GTDB): domain Bacteria; phylum Pseudomonadota; class Gammaproteobacteria; order Enterobacterales; family Alteromonadaceae; genus Pararheinheimera. The sequence goes on from JAYRUI010000299.1 coordinate 2,601, forward strand.
CAGACCACAGTGCTCTGCCTTGAATAGAACGCGGCATTATGCCACAGCGTTCTGCGGCAATAAAATCAAGGCATTGCATTTGCCTGACAAGACGTTTGACTTATACTGCCGCCAATTCTGTGTGTTTTCGGGGTGTATTTTGCCTGCTACTTTTTACTTTCACGATTATGAAACCTGGGGGGCTGATCCAAAAAAAGACCGGCCAGCCCAGTTTGCCGGCCTTCGTACCGATTTTGACTTAAACGCCATTGGCGAAGCACAGATGTGGTATTGCCAGCTGGCACCTGACTACTTGCCCCATCCGGTTGCAGCGCTTATTACGGGGCTTACTCCTCAGTTGTGCCAGCAAAAGGGCCTGCCCGAAGTGCAGTTTATGCAACATATTTTGCAGGAATTCAGCCAGAGTGAAACCTGTGTGGTGGGTTATAACAATCTGCGTTTTGACGATGAGGTCACGCGGTACAGCTTATGGCGTAATTTTCTTGACCCTTATGGCCGGGAATGGCAACTAGGCAATAGCCGCTGGGATCTCATCGATGTGGTGCGCGCTTGTTATGCCTTGCGTCCGGATGGCATTAATTGGCCTTTGCATGACAATGGCACGCCAAGTTTTCGCTTAGAAGATTTAACTAAAGCCAATGGCCTGACGCACGAGCAAGCCCACGACGCCCGTTCAGATGTGTATGCCACTATCGCCATCGCAAAACTCGTTAAAGAAAAACAACCCAAACTATTTCAGTATTTGTATGAGCTTCGCAAGAAGAGTCAGGTGCAGGCGCTGATTGACGTGGCCGGCCTTACACCTTTGGTGCACGTCTCGTCTAAGTTTCCGGCCTTACAGGGTTGTTGCAGTTGGATAGTACCGCTGGCTTTTCACCCCAGTAACAAAAACGCGGTGATTTGTTTTAATTTGCAACATGATCCAAGACCGCTGCTGGAGTTGCCGGTTGAGGCTTTGCATCAGCTGCTATATCGCAAGACTTCAGACCTTGCACCAGACGAACAACGATTAGGTTTAAAATTGGTGCATTTAAATAAATGCCCGGTGCTTGCCAACGCCAAAACACTGACTGAACAACGTGCAGCCGAGCTTGGTATTTCCCGCAGCACTTGCCTCTCGAACTTGGACTGGCTTCGCAAACAACAAGGTTTACAGCAAAAAGTAGTGGCTATTTATCAGCTTGAAGCCGAATTTAAAGCCGAAACAAACCCGGATTATGCGTTGTACCAGGGTTTTAGCAGTGATAGTGACAAACAACTAATGCAGCAATTACATCAGATGACACCGGAGCAACTGGCTGCAACACCGTTGTTATTTCAGGATGACAGATTAAACCAATTGCTGTTCCGCTTTAGGGCCCGAAATTACCCGCACACGCTGAATTACGACGAACTGCAAAAATGGCAGCGTTATTGTCACGACAAGTTAACAATGGGTGTGGATAATCCGGCGTTAACACTGGAAGAATTTACCATTGCGCTGGAAAATGCAGCCGAGCAACATCACAGTGATGAGAAAAAAATGCAGATCCTACAGGCCTTGTATCGCTTTGTAGCCGCTTAATTTGCGTTGTCACAGACCAAATTTTGTTCGCGTTAGGCCAGCGTTTTGCGATATCATCAGACGTTAAATAATATGCACAATTGTCAGTTTGCTTTACATCTGTGGAACAACAACGACGATGTAAAAGCCGGAAGCCTCGGCAATCAGCAGCTTGCAGACATGGCAGGATTTTTGCATCAGTTAATCGAATTGGACTTCGAGGTGTGACAATGAACCAAGCAAATGAAACGAAATCAACGGACTCAGTGGCGCAAGACGCCCAATTGCCAGTTCAGGAATCAGCGCAATTATCCCGCCGTAAATTTCTTACCCGTGCTGGTGTTGGTTCACTTCCGGTAATTATGTCATTACAAAGCGGCAGCGCCTGGGGATGTGTTGATCTCAAATGTACGCCGGGCAAAACCAGTATGAGTAATTCCGGTTCGGCTGTGGCATCGGCCACTACCGCAACCCCCGGCAAGCCAGCGCAATACACCAAACCAAATTGGTCCAGCATTAAAACCGTGCAGGATATATTAAGGGTCGATTTTAACGATTGGTTGTTGTACACCTACGATCAACCCTTGTATACATACTA
>JAYRUI010000300.1:0-4710 GCA_041919175.1 Rheinheimera sp.
TGGTTGTCGGAAAAAGCCGACAGTGATGCTTTAGCCATTAACGTGGCGGGTTCGTTGCGGATGCAAACCTATAAAGTGGCCCTTTTGAGCCAACAACAAAAACCGGCAGAGTTGGCGCTGGTACAGCAGAAGCTGCTCGACAGCTGGCAACACCCTGTTTTTTACCGCATGAAACATGAAAAACGTGCCCTTAGTGAGTCCTTTCGCCAGGCACGTCACAGTTGGGTTGTGCTTAGTCCACAAATCGCCAGCGGTGATTTGAACGGTGAGGCATTAACCACTGCTATTGGCAAACATGTTGCTTTGTTAGAGCAGTTGGTTGGCAAAATTCAGCAGGACGCCGAACAAAAAGTACGGGCTTTGCGTTTAGTGCAGGTTGTGGCGCTTTTTTTAACCGTTATTTTGGCAATGGTGGTGATGTACTGGCTTAAATCCAGAGTAGAGCAGCCTCTGTCAGAACTCACCAGGGCGGCACGGCGTATTGGCCAGGGAGATTTTACCTCGAGGGTGCAGGCGCAACAGCCCGATGAGCTTGGTGTGCTGGCCGGCACTTTAAATAAGATGAGTGACGCGATTGCTTATATGTACGGCAATCTGGAAAAACGGGTGGATGAACAAACTGCCGCGCTGCAGCAAAGTAACGTCAAATTACAGTTTTTATATGAGATGGCACGCAGTTTTAATCAGCAGGTGCCCGACAGGCAACAGCTTGATTTGCTGGTGAACAGGTTGCAGCAGGTCACAGAAATTCAGGATATTGAACTTTGTTTGATCACTGAATCCGGTAACTCACCATACTTACAGCTACAACCAGCCGATATTGACCACGACCCCTGTGGCCGGCAAACATGCAACGATTGTGTAGAAGCGCCCAAACATGGCATTCGTCGGGAAGAGCAAATATTGTACCGATATCAGCTTAAAAGGGATAATCAGCAATATGGCGTGCTGGTGGTTCGCACTGATACCGGACATCCGCTGGCTGAATGGCAACAACAATTATTAAGTACTGTGGCCGATCAGTTGGCGATTGCCTTGAGTTTAAAATCTGAAGCTGAACAATCAAGACGGCTTGCGCTGATGCAGGAGCGCACAGTGATAGCCCGTGAGCTGCATGATTCTTTAGCTCAGGCGCTTTCATATTTAAAAATTCAGGTCAGCAGGCTAAATAAAGCCATCAGTACAGATGACAAAGCCAGCATGCAGGACGTATCGGCTGAGCTAAAACATGGCTTGGACGCGGCTTACCGCCAACTGCGCGAGTTGCTGACCACCTTCAGGTTAAAGGTCGATGGGGGGGGCTTGCAACAGGCGCTGCAGGTCACCGCAACGCAGCTGTCAGAACAATCCGGTATGCAGTTTAAGCTGGATTATCAGCTGACCAACACCCCTTTGCAGCCACAGGAAGAAATTCACTTGTTGCAGATAGTGCGCGAAGCCAGCCAGAACGCTGTGCATCACAGCCAGGGCAGCGAAGTACATATCCGGTTGTTACAACAGCCAGGGCAAGCCATTGAGTTAGCCATTGAAGACAACGGCGTTGGCATTGCCCAGCATGCCGAAAAGCTGAACCATTATGGTTTAGCCATTATGCAGGAACGTAGTAAACAGCTGGGTGGTGCTATTCAAATCCGGCGGCGTGAACAAGGGGGAACCGGGGTGTATTTCAGCTTTACCCCGGAATATCTGCAGCAACAAGCCTGAAAACACCAAGAGGTTACAAGTCTGGCTTTGGCGCTGCTCAATGTTGATGTGCAACTGTTACCAGAGCAACTTTCACAAGGAGAGTTTAATGCAAGCCATTATCCGCAATTGGTCCATGCAAAATAAGTTGTTGTTATTGCTGGCTTTGCCATTGTTATTCTTATGCTGGTTTGTCGGTCAGCATATGTGGGTTCAGTACGGCGAATTAAAGGTAGCGCGTGATGTTGAGCTCAAGGTGCAACAAACCTTAGTTCTGGGCGCTTTGGTCAATGGCTTGCAAGCAGAGCGTGGCAGCAGCGGGGTGTTTTTGGGCAGCAAAGGCGCCAAATTTGCCGATAAAAAACAGCAGGCGCGCAGTGATACCAACACAAAACTGCAACCTTTTCTGGCGCAACAAGACGACAGTCTGACACAGGCGCAACAAGCCATGCAGCAGCTTGAACCCCTGCGCCGGGACGTCGATGCGCATGCCATTAAAAATACCGAATCGGCCGAACGTTATACCAAACTCATCAGTCAGTTGCTGGCCGTCAGTCATCAGGCGGAGCAACAGTTGCAGCACCGCGACATGGCGCGGCAGCTGGCGGTGATGAATCAGCTGATGGAAATGATTGAAAGAGCAGGCCGCGAGCGTGCTTTATTAGGGCTGGTATTTAGCCAGCAACAGTTTGACAGCGATTTATTAAGCCGTGTCAGTACCAATCTGGGAGCTTTTAAAGCCTTTCAGGAAAACGTATTACGCCAAAGCGGCGAACAACAAGAAAAGTTAAAAGCAGCGCTTGCCGCGGCCGACAGTGCTGAATTCAGCCGCTTACAGCAGCTGGTGTTTCAGAGTTCTTTAAACAGCAAACTGGATGTCGACAGCGCAGCCTGGTTCGATTTGGCCACCAGCCGTATTCAGAAACTCGTTGAAATACAAAACAATCTGCTGGCAGAAACAGCCAAAGCGGCCTCTTTATTAAAACAGCAAAGCCAACAAGCGTTGTGGTGGGCTTTTATCTCGAACCTGTTGGTGTTGGTGTTTGTGATTTGGCTGGCGCTGATGGTGATCCGCAATATTAACGGCGCTGTGGTACAGATTGACTTGGCGATGGCCAAACTGGCGGCCCGTGATTTAACCGCCAGGGTGCAATATCAGAGCAATGATGAATTTGGCCATATTGCCAAAGGCATCAATTCAGTGGCCGACGAGCTGCAGCAGGTGCTGCAACAAATAGATGCTGCTGTACATCAGGTGGCCGCTGCCGCCGAGCAGGCCTCAGCGGTGACAGTTCAAACCAGCAGAGGCGTATTGCAGCAGCAACAGGATACTGAACTCGCCGCCACCGCCATGCATGAAATGAGCGCTACGGTTCGGGATGTGGCCAGCAGCACAGCCGAGGCGGCTGATGAAGCAAATACAGTGCACAATCACGCCGAAAAAGGCCTGACAGAGCTGCATCAAACCATTGGTTTAATTAGTCAATTGTCAAATCAGGTGCAGGAAACCAACAGCACCATTTTGCAGGTGAAAACCCATAGCCAGTCGATTAATACCGTGCTGGAAGTCATTCGTGGTATTGCCGAGCAAACCAATTTGCTGGCACTGAACGCCGCTATTGAAGCGGCCAGAGCGGGTGATCAGGGCCGCGGCTTTGCCGTGGTGGCCGATGAAGTACGGCATTTGGCACAGCGCACCCAGCAATCAACAGTGGATATCCGCAGCATGATTGAAACCTTGCAACAAAGCACAGAGCAGGCATCCGCCGACATGCAGCAAAGTCTGCAACAGGCACAACAAGGGGCGGAAAATATCAATTCGACCGGCCATTTATTGGAAGCTGTTTTAGAAGGTATTGTCACCATCAATGACAAAACCACCCAGATAGCCTCGGCCGCTGAAGAACAAAGCACAGTGGCAGAAGAGATTAACCAGAATATTATCCGTATCAGTGATGTGTCGGTGCAAACCAGTGCTGGCGCTGAGCAAACAGCTGCAACAGCCCGCGAGCTGGCAAGGCTTGCCGGTTCCTTGCAGGATATGGTGGCAAGGTTCCGGCTGGCTTAACCGCGGTGTGTCCTGATGGTTAAAGTGAAAAGCGCCTGGTCGGCGCTTTTTCTTTATCTTTTTGTGATACATCAATTTTTCAAGTGTTGGCTGAGGTTACAGTGATGTTGCTGCGCCTCGTTGCAACAACATCCCTGTTGAGCTTTTATGCGGGGAGCAGCTATAGCCTGGAGTATAAGCCGGTTTTTTGGCTGACACTGCTTCAAATAACCGCAGTCGCTGAACACAAGTACAGCAGAGGTGCCTGATGCCAGATAACAAAACTGTAGAGCAACAAACAACAAATCCTTTTCAACAACGGGCAGCGCAGCTGCAGCAAACTCAGCCTGAGCGTGCTTCGGCGCCTGATGGTCAACACATTCAATCGGCGCCGACACATGCTGCGCAAAGCCAGCCATATCAAAATAACCAGTACCAAAATAAGCAATACCAAACTGAACAGTATCAAAATGAGTTGCAACAACAGCGGCTGCGTAATTTAGCCGCAGAGCTGAACGCTCTGATTGATCCGAACGAAAAAATGCAATTTATTGAAAACCGGCTGCTGGAAAACCTGCAGCATCTCAAACGTCAGCTGGCGATATTGCAGCAGGGGATGGGCGATATTGCGGGGGACACCAGAGATTGACGATCTTCGTTAAGCGGCGGTTTTACCAAAGATAGAGGGATGCTCGTGTCAGAACGCGGTTGCTGTATTTGGGAGCAGTGTCGATGTGGGGTGGATGAAAGGTTGAGGTTTAAACTTTTCATCTGCTGTTAGTTGTGAATTTCCTGATTAAAAAAATGCAGCAGATTCGATAACAAAACCATATCGGGATGAGTAAGTGCGAAAACAATATTTATAAACAGAGGAAACAAGAAACTGGTGCGTCCTAGTGGACTCGAACCACCGACCCCCACCATGTCAAGGTGGTGCTCTAACCAACTGAGCTAAGGACGCATTTTGCAAACTTGCCCAA
>JAYRUI010000301.1:0-4708 GCA_041919175.1 Rheinheimera sp.
GTTTGAGTTTCTTTATGCCAGAACATAGCCAACTGCCTGCCGCTGATACAACCCGGGATGAACACTGGATGTTATACGCACTGGAACTTGCCGATAAAGCCGAGCAGGCCGGTGAAATTCCGGTTGGGGCTGTGCTGGTCAAAGATAATCAGGTGATTGGCGAAGGCTGGAATATGTCGATTTGCCAGCACGATCCTTCAGCCCATGCCGAAATGCTGGCGATTAGGCAAGCGGCAGAGCACATCAAAAACTACCGACTGCTTGATACCACTTTGTATGTGACGCTGGAGCCTTGTGCTATGTGTGCCGGCCTTTTGGTACACGCCAGAGTGAAAAGGCTGGTGTTTGGTGCTTTGGATGCGAAAACAGGGGCGGCTGGCTCAGTGACAGATCTGGTGCGTCATCCGGTGTTGAATCATCAGCTGGAAGTGACTGCTGGGGTTTTGGCCGCGCAATGTGCTGACAAGTTATCGAGTTTTTTCCGCCGCCGCCGGCAAGAGCAGAAAGCAGCAAAACGCTTGTCGCAAGAAGCTACTTCACAAGAAGTCTTGTCACAAAAAGCCAAGCTGGAAATTCAGGATAAACAGCAATAACAAAGTGCAACTTATCGTTTAAGTAGCAGCTTCGCTTTGTTGATCTGTATGCAGAATTGTCAGGAAGTTACGTTTTCTACGATGTAGTTTTAATACCGCCACATTCCGTTTAATACGACGACGCACAGCACCCACATCCATAATACGGCGTTTTCTTAACATTTTTGGTCTTTTACGTTTGAGCATTCAGTGCTCCTGCTCTGATATGACAGCCCGCCACTATAAACAGCGTTTGATATTATCTCAAGCTGCCTCGATGGCCAGAGGGCAAGATGCTGAGTTTATTGGGTTAATTTGTTTGATTCGGGCCTGATTTCACAGCTTTGTTGCTGCTTTTGGCTGGTTTTTTATTGTCTTTCGCTGCTGGTTTGGTGGCAGCAGCTTCAAGTTGTTCGCTGTATTCTTCAGCAAGTTTTTGTTTTTGCTGCTGAATTTTTAATTCGGCTTGTTTTTTCTCATCAACCCAGAGCAGAGTATCAAAATAACGGCGGATATTTTCCACATAATAAACTGCGTGATCGCCCCTGGCATAACCGGTTTGGGTCTGGCTGTAATATTTACGCTGACGCAATAGCGATAAACGTTGTTTGACTTCAGCCCATTTATCCGGGTCAGCGCCATCTTTTTCCGTCAGCATCCGGGCGCTTTCCACATGGTTATAACCAATGTTGTAGCCTGCCAACGCAAACCAGAGCCGGTCAGGCATCTTGACGCGCTCAGGAATACGGTCGATTAGCTTTTGCAGGTATTTGCTGCCGCCTCTGATACTTTGCACAGCATCAACCCGGCTGGTGACTTTCATGAGATTGGCGGTGTTTACTGTTAACATCATCATGCCAACCACACCCTGTGGGCTACGTGCTTTGGGGTCCCAACGTGATTCCTGATAAGCAATCGCAGCCAGCAAACGCCAGTCTAAGTTGCCGGAATGTTGTTCAAAAATGGCGCGGTAACGCGGCAGGGTTTTTTCAATAGCCTCAATATAATCAAGGGTATCGGCGTAGTTAAAGCGCCGCACATGGCCAAAATACTTATCTTCCAGGCTTAATAATTCAGCACCTTCGTAACTGCGGCCAAAAAACTCAACCAGCACACTCATTAAAGAGTCGTCATTATTTTTTGCCAACAGCCAGGCGACCGGTTGCTGGCTTTTTAATACCATGGCCGTGCCAAGGTTAGGATAAAAACGTTGATTAATCGCCAGCAGATGTGAGTCGGCAACAGTGTATTGAATTTTACCTTCTGCCACTTGTTGTAATAACTCTGTGGCGTCATCGGTGTCGTTTAATTGAATGGCAAGTTCAGGCAGCTCTTTTTGCTTATTCAGCAGAGTTTCGGCCTGACTTGAGCCTTTTAATACCACAATAGGGGTGGCCAGTTCAGTCAGAGCTTTGGGTCTTTTTTCACTTTGACGAAACACCAGCACTTCGTCGCTCCACTGATAGGCTGGCGCCAAACGATATTGCTGACGCAGACTTTCTGAAACCGTGGAGCCGGATGCAATCACATCCACCTGACCGGTCCGCAGTTTTTCCAATAATTCTTCTAAATGAAAGCTGGGAACCAGATCTAATTTAACACCCAGTTTGTCGGCCAGTGCCACCGCCAGTTCATATTCATAACCTGTAGCGCCATCGGCGGTGACATAATAACTGGTAGGGCCGTTTAAAATACCGACTCGAATGCTATCGCGTTGATAAATCTGATGTAAATGCATAGGCTCAGGTTCTGGCGTACAAGCAGCCAGGCTCAGAATTAGCATTATCAACAGCACTTTCCAACGCATTATTTTTTGCCTTCACCAAAATTGAGCCGCCAGTTATATCAAAAATCCGGCTTGTCGTCAGTTTTTACTCATACCCTTTGTGTTGGTTCTTCTATATAATGCAGCGCCTGATTTGAGGTTCCATCGACGTTCAACCCACGGGAAAAAAAGCCTATGTTGATCCTGCGTGGTGCACCAGCACTGTCCGAGTTCAGAATTCAAAAGTTCATCGATCAATGCGCCAAAGCGGCGTTACCTGTCACTGCCATTTACGCTGAGTTTGTCCATTTTGCTGATATTGTGGGGGAATTAACCGCCCAGCAGCAGACAGTACTCGATAAATTATTGACCTACGGACCCACCATCACCAGCCATCAACCAACAGGTACCTTGTTGTTGGTGACACCAAGACCCGGCACTATTTCGCCATGGTCATCGAAAGCCACCGACATTGCCCATAACTGCGGTTTAAACCAAATCAAAAGGTTAGAACGTGGCCTGGCTTATTATGTAGATAGCAGCCGCGCTTTAACGGCGGATGAACATAAACAGCTGGCGGCGTTATTACATGATCGCATGATGGAATCGGTGTTTACCGAACTGAATCAGGCGCAAGCGCTGTTCCGTAAAGCTGAACCTGCTGAATTATCATCGGTGGATATTTTAACCGGTGGCCGTGAAGCCTTGGTTGAAGCCAATATCCGCTTAGGTCTGGCTTTAGCTGACGATGAAATTGATTATCTGGTCAGCAACTTCAAAACTTTGGGTCGTAACCCAAACGACATCGAACTTTATATGTTCGCGCAGGCCAACTCTGAGCACTGCCGTCACAAAATTTTTAACGCCGACTGGACCATAGACGGTGTAGAACAGCCGAAGTCGCTGTTTAAAATGATTAAAAACACTTTTGAAAAAACACCGGATTATGTGTTGTCAGCTTATAAAGACAATGCCGCCGTGATGGAAGGTTCAAAAGCCGGCCGGTTTTTCCCAACGCCGGATTCACAAGAATACCAATATCACCATGAAGACATTCATGTGCTGATGAAAGTAGAAACCCATAACCACCCAACAGCCATCTCGCCATTCCCTGGTGCTGCTACCGGCTCTGGTGGTGAAATTCGTGACGAAGGCGCAACAGGTGTTGGTTCTAAACCAAAAGCCGGTTTAGTTGGTTTTTCAGTATCAAATTTACGTATTCCGGGTTTTGAACAGCCGTGGGAAACCGATTTTGGCAAACCAGACCGTATTGTGAATGCGCTGGATATTATGATTGAAGGCCCGCTGGGTGGCGCGGCTTTTAACAACGAATTTGGCCGGCCGAATATTTTAGGTTATTTCCGTACTTATGAAGAAATGGTGCCAAGCCACAACGGCGACGAAGTGCGTGGTTACCATAAGCCTATTATGCTGGCCGGTGGCCTTGGCAATATCAGGGCTGAACACGTACAAAAAGGTGATTTACCTGTAGGTGCCAAGCTGGTTGTGCTGGGCGGCCCGGCGATGAATATCGGTTTGGGTGGTGGTGCTGCATCTTCAATGGCTTCAGGCCAATCGGCAGAAGATTTGGATTTTGCTTCGGTGCAACGGGAAAACCCGGAAATTGAACGCCGTTGTCAGGAAGTGATTGACCGCTGCTGGCAGCTGGGTGCAGACAACCCAATCGTATTTATCCACGACGTGGGCGCCGGTGGTTTATCCAACGCTTTCCCTGAGCTGGTGAATGACGGTGGCGTGGGTGGTAAATTTGAACTGCGCAACGTGCCAAACGACGAGCCGGGCATGTCGCCGCTGGAGATCTGGTGTAACGAATCGCAAGAGCGTTATGTGATGGCCATTCCGGCCGACAAAATGCCGGTGTTTGAACAAATCTGTAAACGTGAACGTGCCCCTTACGCGGTAGTGGGTGAAGCGACTGCTGAAAAACACTTAACGCTGTCGGATAAACATTTTGGCAATACGCCAATTGATTTACCGCTGTCTGTGCTGCTTGGCAAAGCGCCAAAAATGCACCGTGATGTTGCATCAAAACAAACTGCCGGTAAGGCGCTGGATTTGGCCGGTGTCAGCGTGAAAGACGCGACCGAGCGTTTGTTGCGTTTACCTACTATCGCCGAAAAAACTTTCTTAATCAGCATTGGTGACCGTTCTGTCACAGGTATGGTGGCACGCGATCAGATGGTTGGTCCATGGCAAGTACCTGTGGCCAACTGCGCTGTGACCACAGCGGCACTGGACACCTATCATGGTGAAGCCATGTCGATGGGCGAACGCACGCCAGTGGCCTTGTTAGACTTTGCCGCTTCTGCCCGTTTAGCGGTGGCGGAAGCTATCACGAACATTGCTGCTA
>JAYRUI010000302.1:0-4633 GCA_041919175.1 Rheinheimera sp.
CGCCACAGGCAATAACAATAAAGACCAGCCAAAAGACAATAAAAACAACTGGCTAAACATCGACAGGGCGCCGGATTCTAACTCTATATTCAGCGTAAAAATCACCGCCAACGACAAGATCAGACATACAGCTGTAGGTTTAGCCCAATGCCAGGGGCAATAGGCTGGCAACATTTTATGCATGCTTAACCACAAAATAATGCTGGGGCTTAGCGCTAAGGCCAAACCCAGCAGCATAAACAACAGCATAAAAATGGCGGCTACCGCATCTTGTAAAAGTTCTTTCATCAAAACCGCTCTTTCTGTTTGGGTGTTGTTTGGCTCAGCCGGTTTTACTCAGTTTTTCTGCACCAGCGAAGCAAAATATCTAATTAACAACAACGTTTTACGCCATGCCATTTTTGCTGTTGTTGCTGCTTAAAAAAAGCGTGGCGGCATAAAGGTGGTTCATCCGGGTGGTTGATGGCCTGATGTTGTAAATAACGTTCATAAGCGTCATCCCCACTGAGTTCACGCAGCAGCTTCCAGCCTTGTTGTAGTTTGCTGAGCAACAACTGAAGCATCCATTTGTTGCGTCTGACAAAAACCTTGTTCGGCATCAGGTGGTTACTCCGTGCCCGTTATGAAGCCTTGGGTTATCTTCAAGCAGGGTGCGCTGATAAGGTGTTTCGTTGGACACCGGCACCGGCAAACCCCGCAGATGGCGGCTGGCCATTCTCAGCATATCCAAAATAATGATCCACAACAGTGCGGCAAACAGCAGCGCTAGCCAGGCATCCAGTTGCTGGTTAAAAATCAGCTGAGGCGCAACAGCGGCTTTTTCCGGTGTTAATACACCACTGGCCAGTTTTTGACTGAGATCATCTGCCGCGGCAAAAAAGCCAATCCTTGGGTTGTCGCTGCTGACTTTTTCATAGACTGCTGTGCTGGTAAGAATGGTTAACCACAACAGCGGCAGGGCGGTGACCCAAACATACTTTAACTTGCCCGATTTAATAATAATGCCGGTGCAGACACAAAGTGCAATGGCAGCCAGCATCTGGTTGGCAATACCAAATAGCGGCCACAGAATATTCACGCCACCATTGGGGTCGATAACACCGATATATAAAAAATAACCCCAGCCCGACACCACCAGCGCGCTGCTGAAAATCACCGAAGGATACCAGCTGGTGCGGCCAAGTTTGGGCCAGATATTACCCAGCATATCCTGCAACATAAAACGGCCAACCCGGGTGCCGGCGTCCAGCGTCGTCAGGATAAACACAGCTTCAAACATAATGGCAAAGTGATACCAGATGGCTAATAAGTGCTCGCCAAAAGCCGAACCAAAAATACTGGCCATACCCACTGCCAGTGAAGGAGCGCCGCCGGTGCGGGCAAATAAAGTGGCTTCGCCCATCGCTTTGGCCAAAGCATCCATTTGTTCGACCGTCACCGGGAAGCCCCAGCTGCTGATAGTCGCCACAGCTTCGCTTGGCAAAGCACCGACAATGCCGGCCGGGCTATTGATGGCAAAATAAATACCGGGCTCCAGCACAGTGGCAGCAATTAACGCCATGATGGCGACAAAAGATTCCAGCGCCATGCCGCCATAACCAATCATCGGAATATCCCGTTCATTACTCAGCAGTTTTGGTGTGGTGCCGGACGCTATCAGCGCATGGAAACCGGAAATAGCACCACAGGCAATGGTAATAAACACAAAAGGAAACAAAGAGCCGGCAAAAATAGGGCCAGTGCCGTCAACAAACTGAGTGAGCGCCGGCATTTTAATGTCCGGTTGCAACACTATAATGGCGGCGGCGAGCAGCAACACAGTGCCAAGTTTCATAAAAGTAGACAGATAATCGCGGGGTGCTAACAACAACCATACCGGCAGCACAGCGGCTAAAAAACCATAACCAATAACGCCAAAAGCCAAAGGCAAACCCGGATGATTAAATAACTCGCGCAGCACAGGCTGTTGGTCAACCCATCCGCCTCCGCCAACAGATAGCAGCAACAAGACTACACCAAGCAAGGAGCCTTCCAGCACCCGGCCAGGGCGTAAATAACGCATATAAATGCCAACAATAATGGCAATTGGGATAGTGGCAATCACAGTGGACGTAGCCCAGGGGGAATGTTTCATCGCATTCACCACCACCAGCCCGAGCACGGCAATCAAAATAATCATAATCAGCAAGGTGGCAAAAAGTGCAGCTGCACCGCCTATGGGCCCCAGCTCATCCCGCGCCATCTGGCCTAAGCTTCGGCCATTGCGGCGGGTGGAAAAAAACAACACACACATATCCTGCACACAACCGGCCAATACACTGCCGGCCAGGATCCATAAGGTGCCTGGTAAATAACCGAATTGGGCGGCAAGCGTAGGGCCAATCAGCGGGCCAGGGCCTGCAATAGCGGCAAAATGATGGCCAAACACCACCCAGCGGTTGGTGGGCATATAATCGCGGCCGTCATTCAGCCGTTCAGCAGGCGTGGCGCGGGTATGGTCCAGCATTAAAATGCGGGCCGCCACCCAGGCGCTGTAAAAGCGGTAACCAATAGCGTAAACACAAACTGCCGCCACAATAAACCAGAGGGCGTTAATGGATTCACCGCGGTGCAAGGCTATTCCACCCACGGCGGACGCGCCCAACATAGAAATGCTAAGCCACAATAAAATATGGCCAATTCGCTGTTGCATAAAAACTCCCTGTTCACCCTTGCTGATGGCAACTTTGCCTGTGAGGCTGGCGCAGCTGCTGATTTTTTATTCTTTGTGGCCAATCTTCTATCGGTTGGCGCTTTATTGTCAATCAAGTCAGGCCTTTAGCCGCCAACAGCCTTAAAGGTCGACGTTGGCGCAGCAGAGCGCTTCAGGCATACTGCAATTTTTCTGCTGCAAAAGGTGAGGTTGCTGATGCAAAAAGCCATTGGAGTTTTTAGTGTGTTGTTTCTGCTCAGTTATCTGGTGGCAGTCGGCTATCAGCGGTTTGCGCTTGGTGTGTGGTATGCCGGGGAGCTGCATTTGCAACTGGTGCTGCTCAGTCTGGGGCTTTGGTATTTCGTGCGTTTTGTGCAAAGTGGTTCAGTGCTGGCGGTGATTTTTGCCAGCATTTTATTACCACAGGTGAAGTTATATTTTTTGTGGCAAAGCGGCAAGACACTGCAAGCAGACATGATGCCGGTGTATTACCTGTTGTTTTTACTGAGTTATGGCTTGGTAATTTACCAAATTGCCAAACTGAAAAAACAATTAAGACAACAGCAACAGGATAAGGAATAGCAATATGAGCTGGGACCAGAACGCGCCGGCAGCACCAAAGAGTGATGTGGTAACAGTGCCACCCTCTGCCCGGCTTTGTTACCGTTTAATGGACAGTTCAGACGCAGAGTTGTTGTTTGAACTGGATCAGGACGAAGCCGTGATGCGGTATATCAATGGCGGCAAAATCAGTAGCATGCAGGATATTCATCAGCGCCTGTTGCCAAGAATGAACAGTTACCGTGACCCGGCCACTGGTTTTGGTCTTTGGCAGGTGACGACCCGCGCCGATTATGCACCGCTGCCCAACAGCTACATTGGCTGGGTGCTGATAAGGCCGATGGATTTTTTTGTCGGCACGCCCAAAACCGATGACGTGGAACTTGGCTGGCGGTTCCGGCAATCGAGCTGGGGTTATGGTTTTGCCACTGAAGCGGCCAAGGCAGTGGCGGATGCGGTGACCGCAGCCAATCCTGCTATTTTGTATTGGTCTGCTATTGCCATGCCAGACAACAAAGCCTCAACCCGTGTGATGGAAAAACTCGGCCTGAGTTATATAAAACAAGGGCTGCACAAAGACCCTTTGGGTGATGTAGAAGTGGTGTATTACCGCAAAAAACTGGCGCTTTAAAACGCGCTGTTGGCAGGCTCCGCCAGTTGCCATCTAACTGCGGCAACTGGCTTAGCTAAAGTACCACCTTGTGCATTCAGCGGCCTTTTATCGGCCCCTTTTATTGGCAGAGCACCAAAGCGCGGTATTCATCAAACGCAAAATGGTCGGTCATGCCGCTGATCCAATCCTGCAACAAACGGCAGCGGTAATAACATTCATCCAGTGCATCACTGGGGTCAGCAAGATTCAAAGCGGCAACAGCCTGTTGGTAGCTGACTTTATGTTTTGCGGATAACCGTCTGGCTAACCTGCTTTCCAATGGCAAGTCCCGCGCGCCCTGACTAGTGAGACAACGCTGAAAATCGTCGTTGCTTAGAGTGAGCAGCGGCAAATAAACATCCAGTAAACCTGAAATGATCTGAAAACCCTGCACTTCCAACAGCTCAACTTCGCGGTCGCTGAACACATGTTGTTGCGCCACTGTTTTAAAGGTTTGGGCTATCGCATGGTATTGGCTGTCATCTTCCAGCAAAGCGCGGTTAAAAGTGCCCTGGCTGATGGCATCCAGATGCAGAATAAACTGCTCAGCGGCGTGGTTCACCAGCGGGTGGATCATGCTGACCCGCAACTGGATAAAAAACTCATAAGTGGGGTTGAGTGGGTCGTCTTTGGCTTTCGCCAATGCAGTATCAATAAGTTCAGCGAAGCTGGCACTTTTACCCCATAAACCTGTGATGGCGGCTTCGGCATTTTTTTGTCTGGCAAAT
>JAYRUI010000303.1:0-4598 GCA_041919175.1 Rheinheimera sp.
AAAGCACTTTTATATTACGCCCGCCCCACTGGTCGCCATAAGCAAAACCAGAGGCATCCAGCACTAAATCAACATCAACTTCAAATACAACACCCAGCCAATGGCGTAAAAAACCACGGAGCTTTTGCGGCAGATAATAACTCAGCGCATTAAAGTCATAACCACGAAAACGAAGTGGCAGTTTTTGCAAAGCACCTAATAAAGCCCTTTGCTGATAAGGTGAGTTTTTATTCGGCGCCAACGCTATTTGCGCTTTGGGAAAATGCAGCTGAATTTTTTCAAGCACTGCATGCAGCATCAACTCAGCACCTTTGTTTACAAACTGCACACCACGAATTTCAATCAACATGGTGAATTTCTCTGACTAACAACTGATCATCCTTTTTTTGCGAAAACGCAATGCCACCTTGTGGATCGGCATAACCTACGGCAAGCAACATTACCGGGCGTTCATAAACAGCCAACCCAAGCTTTTGCTGCATTTGTTGTTCACGAAACTCAATATCCGGCCAGTTAATGGGGCAAGTGGACAAGCCTAAGGTTTCCAGCGCCAGCATTAACTGCATAGTGGCCAGCGACGCATCAATATAAATCACATGGCGGTCACGCTCGGCCGGATAACAACTTAAATCCCCTACCACCACCAATAAACAGGGAATATTGTCGGCAAAACCTGTGGTGCCCATAGCAAGACCGGCAATTTTAGCGGCATTATTGTTGCCATTCACCACATCAAACCTGAAGGGCTGCCGGTTACAGGCTGAGGGTGCCTGACTTGCAATATTCACTGCCTGACGAATGAGTTGAACATCAACAGTTTTGTTGTCAAACCAGCGTACCGACCTTCTTTGCCGGAATAACTGTGACAATGCATCAAAACTCACTTCAGCAATTTCTGTTTGTGCTCTGGTATAAGGCACTGCTGCGCTGAAACCTTCGCAGTTTACCGCAGGCAGCCCGGCAAAAATTTGGCGGGCCTTATCAACCAGCGGGTTTTGGCCTGATAACACCGCCGCAAAATAGCGACTTAACACCTGAAAAGCCCAGCGCAATTCAGCCTGATCAAATGCCGGATAATGACGGATATCGGCATAGTGACTTACAGTCTCACCAATATAATCACTGGCAAACACAGGGCGGCGCGGCTCCATAATCAAACCTTTTTCCAGCCGGTGGATATTTCTTCTGAGCAAAGCACTGCTGCTGACCTGTTGTTTTAGCTTTTGCTGATAAGCTGCCTTGCCCTGCAAAGTGGCGAGATGCTCGCGGTGAAACTGACCGTTCAGACAAAAATAATAACAAGACGCCAACCAGCGGTGGCTGGCAAACAAACGGCTAAATTGTGCCGATATAGCATCAAGCTTTTGTTTAATGGCTACTTTTTGCTGTTCACTTAACAGCTTCACTAAGAATTTTTTCATGAATACCAAAATGCGCTATGGCGCTCTATTTGTCTTGATTTGTGCTTGGTGTGGCCTGATTGCGGGCCTTATGGTACCGATGCTGATCGGCAAGCGAAAGTGTTTTATCGGCCAGATAACCAAACAAGTTACCACTACTTTTGCTCAGCCGCAGCCGGTACAACAACCAGCGGGAAAAAGGCACCACGGTCAGCAGCCTGTTCCTGTCGGTAAAATAGTCCAGAACTTCCTTGATACGCTGCCAGACACCATGCATTTTTTGTGGTGGCTCAGGTGGCTGATAATCCGGTAATAACTGCCATAAAAGCTCGTTCACCCATTCATGCCACAGCCGCTGTTTTAAGCGGTATTGCTGCGGCACTCTTAACCAAAAATGTACAAAGTCGCGTTGCCAGAATGGCATCCACCAGGTTAAACCGAAAAACTCATAATAGCGGTTAGAATTGACAATCAACTTGGCCTGGCGCTCTCTGAAATTCCAGGCCTCGGCCAGATCAGCTGCATTGATACCAGGGTGTTGTTCCGCTATTTGTTGCAGCTGCTCGCCTAATCTAACTTGCAGTTGAGTCTGCAAAGCACAATCTCTTCTTAGCTGAAAATGCGTACGCCACAACCATTTTGCGGCCACCTCCGTGGCATGGGCTCCGGTATCTGGCTGAACAGTGCGGTGGGAACCACTGACAAAATCGGCTGAATGCCCGGGTAGCAGTAGTGCATCCGGCTGAACAATACCAGCAGCTGTTAGTTCGCGAATAGCGGGAAAAACCTGCACATTAGGCACCGAAACACCACTGTGAATAAATTGCTGATACTGTGCAAAACCAGCATCTGTACGCAGCTTTTTAAAAGTCTGAGTGTCGTAATAAACGGGGTGCCAATCCACCCCCAGAGCCGCAGCCAGTTGTCTGGCACTCGATAGCTCCCAACTGTCTTTGGCGCCAAAAGTAAAACAACAAATATTTGCATAACCAGCCTGATAAAGACATAACAACAAGGCTTTAGAGTCAAATCCGCCACTCAGCGGCACCACAATTTGCCGGCCATTTGCCATCTTTATCAGCTGCTGTGTCAGGCGCTGCATCATCAGGCTGAGCTGTTGCTTTAATGCAACCAAATCACCTTGCGGCGCCGGATGCGGTAAAAACTCAAAATAATAATAAATACTGACGTCTACCCCATCCCACTGCGCCCAGGCAGAAGCTGGCAGCTGATTGATGCCGGCCTGTGTCGTTGCGCTACCACTCACATAACCCAGTTGCAGAAACTCAGCCCTGGCCAGGGCGTTTCCAGCAAGCAAACCGCGCTCGTAAACCAGCAACTCAATGTCGTCAGTCACCCACAGCTCTGAGCCTTCGGTACTGTAAAACAGCGGGTAACTGCTCAATCTGTCGCTGATGAAATAAACACAGTTTTCATTACACAAGATAACAGAAAAAAAGCCATCCAACAACTCAAGATACGCAGCTATATCTGAGGTTTTTAACAATGCAAGCTGGGAAAGCAGTGCTTCGGGACTTAATTCAACCCCGTCTTTGAGCACCACGCCAGCAACCCAAAGTTGCTGTGCAATAGCGTGATATGTTGTGTATTTATCAGTAATGTTTAATTTAATTGGCAGCATCACCAGATATCTTCTGTTGTGCCGGCAGTTTTATAGCGCACATAAAAGCCTTGCCGATAATAATCATATTATGTGTACAACCTACGGCACCGTATAAACCAAGCGCCCACCAAACCGATTGAAAAATAAAAGCACCTGCCGCAATAGCTGCGCATCTTAAAATAAAAGTCAGCACATTCAGATAAAAGCTGAACTTTTGTTCACGCAATACAATCAGCGTTTTTAAGGCTGGCGCATTCAGACACACCAGAAAATACCAGGGCAATAACCAAAGACAATATTCGCCGGCCTGCCGCCACTGTTCACCAAATAACAGCGCATAAATAGCATCGGCATAATAACCCACCAATAAAAATGGCAATAACAACAACATACAAAGTGCAGCTGTACATTGCCACAAAAACGC
Organism: Rheinheimera sp.; assembly: GCA_041919175.1. GTDB lineage: Bacteria > Pseudomonadota > Gammaproteobacteria > Enterobacterales > Alteromonadaceae > Pararheinheimera. The sequence continues at coordinate 3,449 of JAYRUI010000303.1, forward strand.
CAGCAACTGCTTTTTGTTATCAACTAATCGTGCTGCCATTGGGAAATAAACGTCACCCACCGCTTTGTTAAGCAACATTGAAGGAGCAACCAATAATAAGATGGCGAGGTTCAGGTAAGCCAACACATCAAGCCCAAAGCCAAAACTAAATAATAACAGCGGTATACTTTGCGACCAGGCATTAAAGGCTTGTTGGCTGGCCTGATATTTAGGAAACACCACAAACTGCTGCCAGGTTTGGGTTAAATCCGCCCACTTGTAATGCAGCTGCTGCGCTGCTTTTTTTGCTGATAACAGATAATAAAAAACAGCAAGCGCTACTGGTTGTAAGATGGCGGAGAGCAGCAACCAATAAAGATCAGCACCATTGAGCGCCAGCAGCACACGGATTACACAGATTAAAACGGCCACCAAAAGCACAACAGCAGCCTGTTGTTTTAACTGACCGGCCAATAAAAATTTCTGCTCATACAAACTTGCAAAACCAGCACCACAAATAGCTAAAAACGGGCCATAGAACAGCGCTGGATTCGGGTTTTGCGCTGAGAAAAAATACAGTACAAACAGCAGCTGCACTAACACTGCATTAAACAAGGTGGCAAAAACTGCCAGTTTAGATAAATAAAAACGTTGTTCCAGCGTTGTTGCCAGTGCTAACGCAGAAGGAAAAGCCAAAGCGGCCCAGGGTAAGAATAATAATAAAGTAGCATTAAACTGAGCAAAAGCACCCAGTGCAGTTGCATCAAAATGTCGGGTTAAAACCAGGTAACTGACAAGCTGCAACAGCTGACTGACAACAGCCACACCAACCAATAAAAAGGCTTGACGTTTAAACAGGCTGAATAACAGGTGCCGTACCTCAAGGTTAAATTTTTGATAAAAAAAAGCTCAACAAAAGTTTGTCGAGCTCATAAATGAAATTGAATTCTGTCAACTTTTATTCTATAACAACCATCGCAAAAAAGCCCAACTTATTTGAACTATTTTTGCTGAATTTAACCAATAAAAACAACCAGCTGACCCCCCGCCCTTCGACAGATCTGTTGTAAGTATTAAATATGACAACAGGGTCTCATTTGTGTGTCAAAAAGCCTGACAACTCAGCAGCAGTAATACAAATGACGGGCGATGTGCATGCCACAATAAAGAT
>JAYRUI010000304.1:0-3230 GCA_041919175.1 Rheinheimera sp.
TGCCGATGGCAAAAGTAATGGTTAATGTCATGCGGCCATCAGAAGTGGCCTGCGATGACATATACAACATGTTCTCCACACCGTTTATTTCCTGCTCCAACGGCGAGGCCACAGTGTCGGCGATAACTTTTGGGTTAGCGCCAGGGTAGTTGGCGGTAACCACTACTGTGGGCGGCACAACTTCCGGATATTCGGTAATCGGCAGTTGCCACACCGCAATAGCACCACTGATTAAAAACAGCAGTGACAACACCGCGGCAAAAATGGGTCTTTTAATAAAAAATTGCGAAAGCATAAGGGCTCCTTAACCGCGGCTGTTGCCAGTGTTGCTGCTGAGTTGCTGGCTACTGTTTTGGCCGTTGTTCCGGCTTAACGCTGCAGGTTTTTTGTCAGCAGGTTCTTTGCTCAGCAGTTCAGTGGCTGCGTCATCAAGCTGTTGCTGGGTGGTTTTCAGCGCCTGCAAAGTTTCAGCAGACGTCATAGCCACAGGGTTTGGCGTGATTTGCATGGTTGGGCGCACCCGTTGCAGGCCATTCACCACAATAGTTTCGTTGGCTTTGAGCCCTTGTTTGATAATGCGCAGGCCACCGACCTTTTCACCTAAAGTCACAGCGCGGTATTGCAGTTGCTGTTTGTCGTCCAGCACCAGCACAAACTTGTTGTTGAGGTCCGTGCCAACAGCTTTGTCATCAATCAGAATGCCGCTATAGCTTGCGCTGCCGGTCAGTTTGATGTTGGCAAAAAGGCCCGGGATCAACAGGTTATCTTTGTTATCAAATACAGCTCTGGCGCGGATAGTGCCGGTTTGTGGGTTAATGCTGTTATCGAGAAAATCCAGCTCGCCGGCAAAGCGGTAGTCGTTGTCTGAACTCAGCGCCATCAGCACCGGGCTTTGCTCGCGGCTGTCGGCACGCTCGCCCTTGGCGGCAAGGGCCACATATTTCAGGTAAGTTTGTTCGTCAGCGTCAAAATAAGCGTAGATTTTTTCGGTGGAAACTATGCTGGTCAGCTGGCTTTGGCCGGCGTGCACAAAGTTGCCGCTGGTAATCAGGGCATTGGAAATACGGCCGCTGATAGGGGCTGTCACGCGACTGTGGGATAAATCGAGCTGGGCTTTATCAAGCGCTGCGCTCACTGCCGCCACCTGAGCTGAACTTTGTTCCATGCGGGCGCGGCGGGCATCCAGCAACTCTTCGGCGATGGCTTTTTGGCTACGCAGTTTTTCGGCCCGTTCAAAGTCATTTTTCGCCAGTTGCTGATTGCTTTTGGCCGCTATTAATTCGGCTTGCAACCGTTTTACTTCAGCCTGAAAAGCACGGTCGTCAATCTGAAACAGCACATCACCTTTTTTGACCAGCTGGCCTTCTGAAAACATCACTTGCGTCAGGTAACCCGATACCCGCGGCACTAAAGCCACAGTTTCCGGCGCTTGCAAACGGCCGGTAAAGTTGTCCCATTCGGTGATACGTTGTTCAACCACAGTGGCTACGTCGACTGTTGGCCCTGCCTGAGCGCCGCCTGCTGGCGGGGCAGCTTCGGGTTGGCTACAAGCGGCAAGCACAACTGCGGCAATGCTGGCGAGTATAAAGTTTCTGACAGTATGTGTGTTGTGCATAGCAAGGTCCTTTTAGGGTTGAGCGAACAGCAATCTTTTGTGGTTGCTGCGTTATGTACCGACTGGTATATTGTGCTGGTCGGTAAATATATAGGATGCAAAAGCGGAGTCAATCTTTTTCTGTACTGGTTGGTAAAAAACTAAAGAACATTTTGTGCTAAGCAAAACAGGCTTTGGCTATATCAAAAAATTTATGGGTGGGTGGGCGTGGCAATGCGTGTCTGGCAGGGGCGGCTTAAGTGGTTGAATTGGCAACACTCTGGTCTGATCTGTTTCAGGTAAAAAATTCAGTTGGCAAGATTTCTGTACCGGTCGGTAGGTATGGCATGCTTTACAAGGCTTGCAAAGCTGATTACTCTGTCGGCAATAAATTACCCTAATTTAGTTATGGTTAATGAGGAGTTTTGTGATGTCAGAGAGCCAGACACAGGTAGGACGCCCGCGCGCATTTGACCTGGATAAAGCTTTGCAAAAAGCCCTCGAAGTGTTCTGGGCCAAGGGTTATGAAGGTGCGTCGCTGCCTGATCTCACCGAAGCCATGGGCATTAATAAACCCAGTTTGTATGCCGCTTTTGGCAATAAAGAACAGCTGTTTTTAAAAGCCATTGAGCTTTATGAAAATCGTCCCTGTGCTTTTTTTCAGCCGGCTTTATTACAACCGACCGCTTATCAGGTGGCGGAGCATATGTTATTTGGTGCAGCGGCCGCCAACGCCGACCCAAGCCATCCGAAAGGTTGTGTGGTGGTGCAGGGCGCTTTGTCGTGCAGCGACAGCGCCAATAATGTCAAACAGGCATTAATTGAAAAACGCCGCAAAGGTGAGTTGCAACTGCAACAACGTTTTGAACAAGCCCAGGCTGCAGGTGAGATACCGGCCGACGCCGATTGTGGCGCATTGGCCGGTTTTATTGTGGTGCAACTTCAGGGCATGTCGATTCAGGGGGCCAACGGTGCCAGTGCCGAGCGGTTACAACAAGTGGCCGCCATTGCGTTGTCAGCCTTTAAGGCGATGTTACAAAAAGAATAAGTCTTTATTTTCCAGACTGCGTCTGAATGGCGCAGCCTGGCTTGCGCTTTATATCAGTCAAAAATCCTGCTGAAAGTCACTTAAAAACCAAATCAAAACGACTTAAACATCAATTCCAAACCAATTAAAAACCAAGTCCAAACTATGGCTGTTTGCGGTTTTGTGGCAACGCCTGTTTGCAATGACCGGCAGTTCTGAAAGCACCAGCCTGCTGTACCCAACCATCTCCTGGTGAATATTGAGCACAAATCAAACCGCCTGTGGTTTTACTTTGCCACTGATACCAGGGCACCTGCTGCGCTGTGCTGTTGATACTCAGCAGCACTAACAGCGACATCATCAGATAGCGCATCACAGCTCCTTTTTGTCTGAACCTTTATAAAACCCATGATCGCTTCCGGCTTTTGCTGCTGCATCGCCGGCATACCCTACATCCTGTACATCACCGGCTTTTTGCTCCTGCAACGCCGGTATACCGTACATCCTGTACATCACCGGCTTTTTGCTCCTGCAACGCCGGTATACCGTACATCCTGTACATAAAAAACGAAGCAAAGGGGATGCCAGATATTGGCGTCAAACTTTTGT
>JAYRUI010000304.1:3240-4592 GCA_041919175.1 Rheinheimera sp.
TTGTTTTTTAAAACTAAAAAGTGCCGCTATGCTTTGATTGTCAAGCCTTGCTGCCGTTTGCTCTATCATAGATAACCTCTGTCGTTGAACCCTATGCCGTTTGTAGCAGTCAGATAAAGACATGCGTCAGTTCAGCGGTGGTTTTCAGCTGCGGTAAGGAAGACCTGATTGCACGCGTGACACCTGAATTTAACCCAAGGAGTCACACGCTATGTATCAAGCCACTATTCCCGATAATGAGCCGATGCGGCTTGCCACCTTACATACATCTCAGTTGCTGAATTGCCGTGGTAGTGAGCAGTTTAACCGTTTGATAAGGTTAGGCAGGCGGTTATTGCAAATGCCTATTTGTGCCTTGCATCTGGTGGATGCTGAACAAATCCGCACTCTGGCGGCGCAGGGCTGTAATTTAACCGGCAGCAGCAGGCAAACCTCGTTTTGTGGTCACACTATTTTGGGTGACGACATTCTGGTGATCCAGGACACCCGCCATCATCCGTACTTTTTTGACCATCCGCTGGTGCAGGGGCCGGAGAATATCCGTTGTTATGTAGGTATTCCGCTGCGGGCTTTTAACGGCTGTAAAATTGGCACTTTGTGTCTGATGGACGTGGTGCCACGCGACATCGCTGCCGAAGATTTGGCCGCGCTGCGTGATTTAGCGCTGTTAACAGAGCAGGAATTGGCGGCTTGTCAGTTGGCCATTATTGACGATTTAACCAGTCTGGTGAACAGACGCGGTTTTGAAACTATGGCCAGATTGTTGTTAAACAGCAGCGAACGTCAGGGATTACCTGCTGTATTGTTATATTTTGATTTGGATGGTTTTGCCATGCTCAACCGCTCTTATGGCGAAGCTGAAGGCGATAGAACCCTGATGCGCTTTGCCCGTTTATTACGTCAGACCTTCAGGGGCAGTGATGTGATAGGCCGCTTAGGTGATGACGAGTTTGCCGTGTTGGTGGCAAACAGTAATGCGATGCAGGCGGAGCAAATAGTACAAAGGCTCAGGCAAAGTACCCAAATGCAACAACATCAGGAAGCCTGGTCCAGTCCACTGCAATTTAGTGTGGCGGCTGTGCATTATTTGCCGGATCAGGGCCCGAGTCTGGAGCATTTATTAAGCCGCGCCGATCAGCTGATGTACCAGCGCCAGCAAGGGCAACGCTTATGTTAGGGGGCTGTTAAAAGCAAAAAAGCGAAGCCTATGCTTCGCTTTTTTTCTCTGGAAAAACGCAATCTTTAGGCAGCGTCAACCGGCATTTTTGGAATTAATGCACCAATACGCTCCAGTGAACTGAAGTGAGCGTAAATGGCTGGCAGTACACCCAATTTACGTAAAGATAAAAATT
>JAYRUI010000305.1:0-4562 GCA_041919175.1 Rheinheimera sp.
GGTACTGCCGTTCGTCAGCTGGAAAAAGCACAATTTGCTGACGCTTATGTACGCCAGTCTGCCAAAATCCGTAAAGCACGTGCCGCTGGTGTTGCTGCCCGCGCTTAATAAGGCTTGATGCCAAAGCATTCAATAGAAAGTTTCTGAAAAGGCCGGTTTTAACAACCGGCTTTTTTTACATCTGCATTTTGTCGGCGTTATCAGATTCAGTGGTAAAAGCCACCGCTGTCCCCCGCTGATTTTATGGCAAGTTGTTTTTTAGTTTGAAGCTAAGTGAATGTTTTATAAGCAGCGCTCTATCTAAAACACCGATTAGGTTTGGCCGCACCGTTAAATCCGTTATGATAGCCTTTGGTCGCTTTTTCAGGTTTCGAAGCTCAGGTGTATATGCGGATGCCATTTCAGCCTGCATCTCTCAGGCAGTTTATTTTATTAAGTTTTTTTCTGGCGTTAATTCCGCTGGGTGTATTGCTTTGGCAAAGTAACAGCGCTTTGTCAGATGTCAGCCGTTATGCCGTTGCCGAAGCCGAGAGTTCAGTCGACAGCGTAAAAGTCACAGAGAACATGCAAAATCTGGTGATTGATATTGAACGGGCAGTGCGCCAGTTTAGTATTTTGCGCACTGAAGCATTGGGACGCTTAGCTGGAACCCATTTGCGCAATTATCAGCAGATGCTGGATAACGTTTGTCAGCATCTTGATGCCAAAGATTTGTGTGAACAGCAACAGCGCCAGCTGGCCGTGTTATTACAGGTGTATCCGCAAAGCAGCATTGAAGAGCTGTCGCCTTTGTTACTGGCGATGCGGCAACATCAGGCGCAGCTGACCGAACAAACCTGGAAGCAGTTGGAACTGAGGTTACAAACCCAACAAAATTATGTGGTTGACGCACAAAATCAGCTGGCATGGCAAAGTGTGGCTTTAGTGATTTTAACCCTGCTGCTGGTGCTCTGGGCATCTGCCCGTATTGCGTCTCCTATTAAACAACTGGATACCATGATCCGTTCTATCGGCCAGGCCAGTCATCATTTTCCCAATGAAAAAGTGGAAGGGCCGCGTGAGCTGACGGAGCTTGGCGAGCAGCTGCGCTGGTTAGCGTCACGTTTGCAGCAGTTAGAAGCGCTGCGGTTAATTTTATTGCGTCATGCTTCGCATGAGTTAAAAACGCCGTTGTCCAGTATCCGCGAAGGTTGTGCGTTGCTGTCTGAACAGCTGGTTGGCAGCCTGAATCCACAGCAGATGGAAGTGGTATCTTTATTAAATGGCAGTGCCGACAGACTCAGTCAGTTAACAGAGCAACTGCTTGATTACAATAGATTATTACAGCAAGCTAAACCTGAATTTGACTGGCACGACAGCCAGGCCTTGTTGCAAAGCTGTTTTAACGACCATGCCCTTTCACTGCAACAACGGCAGCAATATATCGAGTTAGATTGCCAGTTACCGCGTATCTATACCGATGGCATGTTGTTTCGCCGTATTCTGGATAACCTGATCAACAATGCACAGGCTTATGGTGGTCAGGGCAGTCCGGTATGGGTGGTGCTGCGCCCGCATGACAAATTTGTGCTGCTGGATGTTGCCAATAATGGCACGCCAATTCCGGCGGAAATGCGCGCTAAACTGTTTGAACCATTCCAGCGTGGCACGGCCCCCCGGTTTGATGCGGTGCAGGGTTCAGGTTTAGGTTTATCTATAGTGGCAGACTGCGCCCGTTTATTGGGTGGTCTGGCAGAAATTGTTGATGTGAATTACGCCGATGTCTGTATCCGTATTCGCTTACCTATGGTTGAGGAATCGTTATGAAGTTATGGTCAATGCTGGCAGGCACTATGTTGCTGGCAGGGTGTCAGGGTGGCCCGGTGCAATTACCTGTGGTGCACAAACCTCTACCCGAGCCGGAAAAAGTGGTGGAGTTGCCGCGTCAGGCGCCTGAGCCGGTGAAGCCTGTGTTGGCGATTAGCGATGACGCTTTAAGCTTAACGGCCTGGGCCGAATTCCGCAGCCAGTTATTGTTGATGAATGCCAAACAGCGGGATGTGCTGGCAAAGGAGCTGGCGCCTTCTGCGGTAACTAACCTGCAGCAGTTGTTGATCCGCATTCACCCTGACACGCCTTATGCCGTGCGTTTTAAAGCCCAGATGCAGCTGGGCGAACAGTTAACAACCTTGCCCAAAGGTCTGGCCGAATTATTGCGCTGGGATCACGCCTATAACCAGAAATTGCTGGAGTCTGAATCTGCGGTGAAAGCGCTGGGCCGCCTCAATGGCCAACAGCAGGACAATTTGGAGCGACTGCAAAAACAAAATGCTGATCTGCAGAAGAAAATTGATGCGCTGACCCAGATTGAAGCCAAGCTCAACCAAAACGGCGGGGGTTAACCATGAGTGGCAATAACGCCCGTTTATTATTGGTTGACGATGATCCAAGTTTGCTGCGTTTAATGACTTTGCGCTTAGAAGGCGAAGGTTATCAGGTGATTAGCGCCGACTGTGCTGAAACCGCCTTAACTTTGCTGGCGAAAAACCCGGTTGATGTGGTGCTGAGTGACTTGCGTATGCCCGGGTTGGACGGCATGGCACTGTTTGACGAAATTGCCAAACGTAATCCGGGTTTGCCGGTGGTGCTGATGACAGCCCATGGTTCTATTCCGGAAGCGGTTGCCGCCACGCAACGTGGTGTGTTTGGCTTTTTAACCAAACCACTGAACAATGTTGAATTAAGAGACATTCTGCAAAAAGCAGTGCATCAGTCGCATGTGCCCAGTAAAGACGAATGGCGCCAGGCCATAGTGACGCGCAGTAAAGGCATGGAGCAATTGCTGGAGCAGGCTTATCGTGTGGCGCAGCGCGATGTCAGTGTTCTGATCACAGGTGCAAGCGGTACAGGGAAAGAATTGCTGGCCAAGGCCATTCATCAGGCCAGCCCAAGAGCGCGCCGGCCTTTTGTGGCGATTAACTGTGGCGCTTTGCCGGAACATTTACTCGAATCTGAATTATTTGGTCATACCAAAGGTGCTTTTACCGGCGCTGTGACTGAACACAGTGGTTTATTCCGTGAAGCCGACGGCGGCACACTGTTCCTCGATGAAATTGGTGATATGCCGCTGCCATTACAAGTGAAACTATTGCGTGCTTTGCAGGAGCGGCAAATCCGGCCTGTTGGTAGCGCCAAGTCTATACCTATTGATGTGCGGATCATTTCGGCCACCCACCGCGACTTAAAACAGGCGATGCAGGAACAAAGTTTCCGCGAAGATTTATATTACCGCTTAAATGTGGTGAATATACAACTGCCTACCCTGCGTGAGCGCGCCGAAGATATTCCACTGTTGGCGCGTCATGTACTGGCGCAAAGTGGTGAGCGCCACCATGTGCAGGTGAACCGGTTTTCGGAAGACGCCATGCAGGCGCTGGTGACGGCACAATGGCCAGGTAACGTGCGCCAGTTGGTGAACGTGGTGGAACAATGTGTGGCTTTAACCAGTAATCCGGTGATTAGTCTGGCTTTGGTCGAGCAGGCGCTGGCGCAAAACCGCAGCTTCTGGCCAACCTTAAGTGAAGCGCGCGACCAGTTTGAACGGCAATATCTGGTGCGGGTATTAAAAATGTCGGAAGGTAATGTGACCAGAGCGGCCGAATTGGCTGGTCGCAACAGAACCGATTTCCACAAACTGCTGAAAAAACATGAGCTCAGTGCAGCTCAGGTGTCTGAACAAGGCGATGAGCCTGAATAGTTGCAGCGGGCCTGGTGCGCCCGGCTTTAAAGTGAGTCAGAGTGATGAATGAAAATTTTGATGTTGAACCTGAAGTACTGAAAGCAAAAATCAGTGCCGAAACGGCGCGGATAAACTGGCTGGAGCTGCAAAAGTTTTATGCTTCAGGTGCTGTATTGCAGGTCAGCGCCCAGCTGGATCTGGTGGATGTGGCTTATGCCTTTGCGATAGATGACAAAGAGCCTGTCGCTAGCTGGCTGGCCCAGGGCAAAATTCAGCGGGTGGAGCCCACTCAGGCGCAGCGCTGGTTTGATGATAAGGCCGAACTCTGGGCTGTGGTATTAGCGCCCTGGGTTCTGGTACAAAGCACAGCAAGAGAAACACATTAATGTTAAGTCTTGATTTAGAAAAAAACAGACAGGCGCTGCGTGCTGAATTTGCGACAGACCGCAAAATTAATATCCCGGCCATCTGGCAACCTGAGTCTGCTTTGGCAATTGCCAACACGCTGGCCAATGAAACGCCTTATAAATCCGCCTTCACTGCGGAGAAAAAAGTACAAACCTTGTGGGATGATGAAATGAGGTCGTTGCCGCCAGAGCAGCAGCGCCTGATACAACAACAGATTTATCAGAATGCAGGCAACGGTATTGGCTTTTTATATGGCACTCATATGTTAGGCTCGCCGCAGCGTTTGCCGACACCTGTGTTGTTGCAACAAGCACATCAACTGGTGAATAGCGCACCTGTCATCGATTTTGTTAAAGATATCACCGGTGTTGACAATATTGTTTGTGCATCGATGCAGGCCACCCGTTATTTGCCGGGTAACTTCCTGACCCGTCAC
>JAYRUI010000306.1:0-4538 GCA_041919175.1 Rheinheimera sp.
CGGGTGAAACTTGGCAATAAACTGATCAGCCCCCACTTTGCTGACCATGGCGTTGTTAAACACGCCACTTAACGACGAATGCAAAATCACATGAATGTTTTTTAAGTGTTCATTGGCTTTAATTTCTGCGGTTAAGGTGTAGCCATCCATTTCCGGCATTTCAATATCGGAAATCAGCAGTGGCACTTTGGCCGAGACGTCCCCACCAAGCTCTTGCGCCTTGGCCAGCAGCCAATCCAGCGCCAGTCTGCCATCATTGACCGTCTGAATTTCCACACCAATAGCACCCAGAGCTCTTTTCACCTGATTACGCGCTACGGCGGAATCGTCAGCCACCAACACCACCAGATTTTTAAAATCCAGTTCTTTGCTTTTTTCTTTCACAGATTCGCTGACAGTTTCATCAACAGGTGAAATTTCAAAAAACACTTTTTCGACATCCAGAATTTGCACGAGCTTGTTATCGACTTTGGTCACTGCTGTGACGTAATGCGCTTTGCCTGCCCCTTGCGGCGCCGGCATAATTTGTTCCCAGTTACTACTGATAATGCGGTCTACCCCTGCCACCAAAAAGCCCTGGGTGTGACGGTTATATTCGGTCACCAGTACATAAGCATTGGTTAAATCGGTAATGGGCTGACCGCCTGTCGCCATACTCAAATCAATGACTGTTACAGGCTCACCGCGCAGATGCGCGATACCACGGACATTTGGATGCGCACCGGGCAAAGCACTCAGCTCCGGACATTGCAGCACTTCCCTGACTTTAAACACATTAATGCCAAAAGGTTGTTGGCTGTTGAGCCGGAACAGCAACAGCTCCAGCCGGTTCTGTCCAACAATATTGGTTTTTTGGTCGATATTGGAAAGTAAGCTGCTCATGATATTCCCCACAAAACAAAAGCTGCCAGAGACTGACAAACACAAAATACGATAAAAAGAAGATAGGCCTAAAAGCAGTTCTGCGCTCTGGCATTTGGTAAAAATATGAGTCTCACCAACAAGATCCGGCACATATTCCTCAATGGCATCAAGGTTAACACCAACAGAAACAAACATCAGCGTTTTTATATATTCCGTTCAGCTTAAATACAGCCAGCCTTCGTTAAAGTAACAGACATTATCGAAAAGACTCTCTACAAGGATACAAAAAAAATGAATAACTCCATGCTGATTGGTTCAATTGTTGGCGCCATCGCCGTTACCGCTTTGGGTTCTGTTGCTGGTTACAGCTATCTGGACAAAGGGCCACAATATGCCGAAGTGGTCAGCAGCAAAGCGGTGATTGAAAGTTTTAAAGAGCCGGTTGAGCAGTGTAAAGATGTGATTGTGCAGCAGAAAAAAGCAGTGAAAGACGACAACCAAATCGCCGGCACTGTGATTGGCGCTGTGGTGGGTGGTGTACTGGGTAATCAGATTGGTGGTGGTTCAGGTAAAAAAGTAGCCACTGTTGCCGCTGCTGCTGCCGGTGGTTATGCCGGTAAACAAGTACAGGAAGATATGCAAAACAAAGACGTTGAAAGTTATAGCAAACGTGTTTGTAAAACAGTTGAGAAGAAACAAGAACGTGTCATTGGTTACGACGTGCGTTATTTACTGAATGGTGAATTAAAAACGGTGCGTATGGACACTGCTCCGGGCGAAAAAATCCTGATCCAGGATGGCCAGGTGGTGGCTGGTGTTGCCACTCAGGCACAAGCCAACTAAGGCTGTCTGACGCAATAACTCCAAAAAATTGGTGGTTAACTGCCAATTTGACACAGCGGCAATATCAACGAAAAACGATGCCCTGCTTGTCCGGAGTTTGCCACTGAATAAAAAGCCGGGTTACCCCGGCTTTTTTCTTTCTATTTCAACATCATGCGTTTTACTGTGTTGTCTTTTAACAGATAATGGTGAAATAGTGCTGCGACCACATGCAACAAAATCAGGCCATAACCTGCTTTAGAGCCAATTTCATGCAGCTCTTCCAACCGTTCAGCCCAGACTTCATCCGGCCCCATCAGTGCAGGCAACTGCAAGCCAAAATAGCTCAACTCTTTACCTTCGGCCGACATCAGTAACCAGCCCAGCAGCGGCATCAGCAACATCAACCCATATAACGCCAGATGCACGGCTATTGCCAGCTTATGCTGCCAATGCGGTTGTGACGGAATGATGGGCGGTGTGTGCTGGCTAAAACGAGCCAGCAGCCGCGGTAACAAGAGCAGCAGAATACTCAGGCCAAACCAATAATGCGCCGTTTTCATGAACTCGCGGCCTGCAGTACCGCGCTCGAAAATATCGCGAAACTCCATGCTGCAATACACACCGATAAACAGCAGCACTATTGCCCAATGCAGCAGGATTGTCAGTTTGCTGAATTTTGTGTTACCAGCGTCAGACATCATGTTCTCCGTTGATTTGTGTTGTTAAACAAGCTTAGGTGTTTGAGCTTAAGACAAACTGAAATCCAAAAACCGGATCCAGAACAATAAAAGGATAAATAACAGCGCGGCGGCCCAATGTTGTTTTATAGACCAAAAATCAACCAAAGCGCCCGAAGAACAGAGTTTTACTGCGGCTACCAGCGGCCAAAATATTGGTCGATTAGCAACGTCAGCTGCTCGTTAAGTTCAGCTTCCAGCTCATCGGCGTCCACCTGAAATAACGCAAAATAACGTTTTGCCTGCTCTGCCGTTAAAGTGCGGCCCGAAAGCGTGCATTGCATTTCAGGCAGTGTTTTGTCAAAACGTGGCACTAAAACCCAGCGCATAAAACCTGCGGTATGGGCTGTTACCAAAGGCTGGGAGAAAGTACAAAAATCTTCGATATAGTCTTTGCCCTGAGGGCCAAGGCAACCGGGCTCAACCCGGTAAATGACTTCAAGGACAGGTGTGGTGCTGCTCATGTGGTTTCCGGCGCTTTGGCTTTGACTTCAGTCAGTTACCTTAGCAGAAGCCTGTGAAAGCTGAAAAGAGCAATTAAAGTGAAATACCGGCTAAATAAATTAAATACCGGGTAAAAACCAATAGCGATAACAGCGCAGAACCACAAAAAGGCCGTGCCCGGCAAATTGAAGCACGGCTCTGTTTTGCTAATTCTGGTTCATAGTAGCAATAAACTGGTTAGAATCGGCAATGGCTCTGTTCATCTCCGCCAGCAGATTATTCACATCCTGCTGCAACACGCCAAATTCGCCCTGAATGGCGCCCACAGCTTTGGCATTTAAATTGTGTTTTAAATACAACACGTTGTCATTCAGAACCCGGAGCACAGGTGGCATTTTGCTTTCAGCACGGCGCATCACTTTGACCAAAGCGTCAAACTGACGTTTGGTGTCCAGCAGCTTCTTTTTGCTGTCGGTTTTCAGTTTTTTATTCTGATATTGCGACAGCTCAGCTTCCCATTCATCAAATAAATCAAAAGCCACCAGCTCTACTTTGTTAATTCGGGCTGTCACTTCGTCGGCGGCTTTTTTGCTGTCTTCATACTGCGCCTGTAATGCCTCGTATTTGTCCTGCACATTGCCACCGTGGAAATTAATCAGCTGACTGAGCTGGTCAAGCGCATCTTTAAACTCCTGCTGACTGACGGCCTGGGCGTCACGCGCTTCTTCCACACGGTCTATCAGAATATCGCGTTTATGCACCCCAACTTTTTCCATAGCGGCGTAATAAGCGGTGCTGCAACCACCGAGCAGCAAAGTGGCAGACACTGCCGTGAACAACAGCGCAGTTTTTATACTTCTGAACATCTTTATTCCTTATTCATCGTCGGATGAGCCGTTGACCAGCTCAGCAATAGCAGCAAGGCGTGCCATGGTCAGGGCATTCAGTGATTTTTTCGGGTATTGGCCTTTGGCTGTTTTAATACCGGCTTCACAGCCAGTCAGCATTTCCAGCGCCTCATCGACGGTTTTCACCACATAAATATGGAACTGACCAGCAGCAACGGCATTCACCACTTCATCATTCAGCACCAGATTCAGCTGATTACTGGCTGGGATCACGACGCCCTGGGCGCCGGTTAAACCACGCGACTGGCATAAGCGGAAATAACCCTCAATTTTTTCGTTTACACCACCAATGGCCTGCACCTGTCCATGCTGGTTAATAGAGCCAGTGACCGCTAAATCCTGCCGGATAGGCACATTGGTAATAGCGGATATCAGTGCACAGACTTCAGCCAGCGAGGCACTATCGCCATCCACCACACCATAAGATTGTTCCATGGCGAGGTTGGCCGACAGCGTTAATGGGAATTTCTGCGCATATTTAGCCCCCAGGTAACCGGTGAGCAGCATCACGCCTTTGGAGTGAATGGCTTTGCCAAGCTCTACTTCACGTTCAATATCAATCACGCCGTTCGAGCCCGGGTACACAGTGGCGCTGATACGCGCTGGGGTACCAAAGGCGGTGTCGCCAATTTCCAGCACGGTCAGACCATTCACTTTACCCACGGCTACACCGTCGGTATCAATCAGAATTTGCCCTTCCTGAATGTCTTCGAGGAAAGATTCGCTGATGCGGCCGGTGCGGTATTGTTTGCCCTGTAAC
>JAYRUI010000307.1:0-4533 GCA_041919175.1 Rheinheimera sp.
ACCAGAGGACATTACTGTGCTTCAACAATACCGTGAACATGTGGCCGAACGCGCCGCTCAGGGCATTCCTCCACTGCCGTTAAACGCTGTGCAAGTGGCATCATTAACCGAATTATTAAAAAATCCACCAAAAGGCGAAGAAGCTGTTCTGGTTGATTTGTTAGAAAACCGCATTCCACCAGGTGTAGACGAAGCCGCTTATGTAAAAGCCGGTTTTTTAACTGCCGTTGCCAAAGGTGAAGTCTCAAGCCCGTTAGTATCGCCAGAACGCGCAACAGAACTCTTGGGCACGATGTTTGGTGGTTACAACATCCAACCGATGATTGACCTGCTGGACAGCCCTAAATTAGGTGCTTTAGCCGCTAAAGGTTTGTCTCACACTTTGTTGATGTTTGATTCTTTCCATGACGTGAAAGAAAAAGCTGACGCCGGTAATGCACACGCTAAAGCCGTGATGCAAAGCTGGGCTGATGCCGAGTGGTTCACCAGCAAACCTGCTATCCCGGAAAAAATCACTGTGACTGTGTTTAAAGTCACAGGTGAAACCAACACCGACGATTTATCACCAGCACCGGATGCATGGTCACGCCCTGATATTCCTCTGCATGCTTTAGCGATGCTGAAAAACGTACGTGATGGTATTGAACCAGATGCACCTGGTTCTAAAGGCCCGGTCAAACAAATCGAAGCACTGATCGCTAAAGGTTTCCCACTGGCTTATGTGGGTGACGTGGTAGGTACTGGTTCAAGCCGTAAATCAGCTACCAACTCAGTGTTGTGGTTTATGGGTGACGATATGCCATTTGTGCCAAACAAACGCACCGGTGGTGTTTGTTTAGGTGGCAAAATTGCACCAATTTTCTTTAACACCATGGAAGACTCAGGTTCACTCCCTATCGAATTAGACGTATCGAAAATGAACATGGGTGATGTGATTGATATTTTCCCACACCAGGGTGTAGTGAAACGTCATGGCACTGATGAAGTGATTTCTACTTTTGAGCTGCGCTCTAACGTGCTGCTTGACGAAGTGCGTGCCGGTGGCCGTATTCCATTGATCATCGGTCGTGGTTTAACTGACAAAGCGCGTGAAGCTATGGGTCTGCCACATTCAACAGTGTTTGAACGTCCGGCAGTGACTGAAGTCAGCAATAAAGGTTTCACTTTAGCGCAGAAGTTGGTCGGTAAAGCTTGTGGCGTAAAAGGTATTCGCCCGGGCCAATACTGTGAACCAAAAATGACCACAGTAGGTTCACAAGACACCACAGGTCCTATGACCCGTGATGAATTAAAAGACTTAGCCTGTTTAGGTTTTTCAGCTGATTTAGTGATGCAGTCTTTCTGTCATACTGCCGCTTATCCAAAACCAGTTGACGTGAACACGCACCACACACTGCCAGATTTCATCATGAACCGCGGTGGTATTTCGCTGCGTCCAGGTGATGGTGTTATTCACAGCTGGTTAAACCGTATGTTGTTACCTGACACTGTAGGTACTGGTGGTGACTCACACACCCGTTTCCCACTGGGTATTTCTTTCCCGGCAGGTTCTGGTTTAGTGGCTTTCGCAGCTGCAACTGGGGTAATGCCACTGGATATGCCTGAATCAGTGCTGGTGCGCTTCAAAGGCGAAATGCAGCCTGGTATCACGCTGCGTGATTTAGTGCATGCCATTCCTTATTACGCTATTCAGCAAGGTTTGCTGACGGTCGAGAAGAAAGGCAAGGTTAATATTTTCTCTGGTCGCGTGTTAGAGATCGAAGGTCTGGAACAATTAACTGCAGAACAAGCCTTTGAATTATCTGACGCTTCTGCTGAGCGTTCAGCAGCCGGTTGTACCATCACTTTATCTGAAGCTTCAGTTGCCGAGTATCTGGAATCGAACATCGTGATGCTCAAGTGGATGATCGCTGAAGGTTACGGTGACCGTCGTACTATCGAGCGTCGTATCAATGCAATGGAAGCCTGGCTTGCCAATCCAAAACTGGAACGTGCTGACGCCGATGCTGAGTATGCAGCTGTGATTGAAATTGATTTGGCGGATATTAAAGAGCCAATTCTGTGTGCGCCAAACGATCCGGATGACGCCCGTTTATTATCATCAGTACAAGGCGACAAGATTGATGAAGTGTTCATCGGTTCTTGTATGACCAACATCGGTCACTTCCGTGCCGCTGGTAAACTGTTAGATAAGTTCAAAGGCCAGATCCCAACCCGTCTGTGGATTGCTCCGCCAACCAAGATGGACAAAGATCAGCTGACCGAAGAAGGTTACTATGGTATTTACGGCCGTGTTGGCGCCCGTATTGAGATCCCGGGCTGTTCACTGTGTATGGGTAACCAGGCTCGTGTTGGCGACAACACCACTGTGGTTTCTACCTCTACCCGTAACTTCCCGAACCGTTTAGGTCAGGGCGCGAACGTGTATCTGGCTTCTGCTGAATTAGCTGCTGTTGCATCTATTATCGGTCGTCTGCCAACAGTGCCTGAATATCTGGAATACGCGAAGCAGATTGAAACAACAGCTGCGGACACTTACCGTTACCTGAATTTCCATCAGATGGCGCAGTACACGCAAATCGCATCTAATGTGATAGTGCAACAAGCTGTGTAAGTTATTGTTGTAAAACAAAAAGGGGTCCGCTGGCGGGCCCCTTTGTTTTTTTAAACGAACAGCATGTTTTAATCAACTTCTTTTAGCAAACTGAGGAGGGGCAAAGTGGAATATGATTTTATTTACCTGCCCGACAGCCGGATTTATCAGCTTAAGCTGCCGATGGAGCAACATGCGCTGCAACGCTTCTTGCTGGATGAATTTGAGCGCAATGCACTGGCTTATCAGCCATTGTTGGAACAGTTGCAAAACATCGGTCCTTACACTGAATATCAGTTTGAAGGTCGCGAATATATTCTCAAAGTAGAGCGGCAGGAAGTGTTGGTGTACCACCATAGTGTGGGGCAGTTTGACGAGCGTGATGCTGAACTGGAAGCCGAACTTAGCACAGACGATGCCAGCTTAACGGCTGAGTGTGGCCTGGAAGATCTGATGCATTTACTCTGCGAATGGCAAAAATTTCTACCGAAAAAGTAGCTAAAAACTTGAGAACAGCCTGCACTCTGGCAGGGAATAAACGCACCGACTTGGTGCGTTTTTTTTGCTTCAAATCAATAGATAATCATTAAGTTATTGTTTAAAAACAAATAAAAAACATGGCACAAGGTTTTCTTATCCTTATTGCAACTGCAACAAGAGAAGGTCTGGTTTGCGCCCGGCCCAACCCAACAAGGATAAATTTTATGAAACTGGTATGTGCCATTATCAAGCCATTTAAGCTTGATGATGTCCGCGAAGCCATAGCGGACATCGGAATTGAAGGCCTGACGGTCACTGAAGTGAAAGGATTTGGCCGGCAAAAAGGTCACACTGAATTGTACCGCGGTGCTGAGTATCAGGTGGATTTTCTGCCCAAAGTGAAGCTGGAAATTGCCACGCTGGACGAGAATGTTGACCGCTTATTACAGGCCATTCAAACCGCTGCGCACACTGGCCGCATCGGCGATGGCAAAATTTTTGTTTACGATCTGGAGCAAGTCATTCGGATCCGCACTGGTGAAATGGACTCAGAAGCCATCTAGGAGTAGCTCATGCAAGAACAAATTTATCATTTACAGTTTGCGATCGACACTTTCTACTTTTTAGTTTGTGGTGCTTTGGTGATGTGGATGGCTGCTGGTTTTGCCATGCTGGAATCAGGTTTGGTGCGGGCAAAAAATACCACTGAAATTCTGACAAAAAACTTTGCTTTATATGCCATTGCCTGCCTGATGTATCTGGTGTGTGGTTATCAGTTTATGTACGGCGGCGGTTTTTTCTTAACCGGCATTGAAGCTATGGATGTCGATGCCACTCTGGCTGGTTTTGCCGAACGTGAGAACGGCTTCACAGGGAAAGCCATTTATTCCAAAGCATCAGACTTTTTCTTTCAGGTGGTTTTTGTGGCAACGGCAATGTCTATTGTGTCCGGTGCTGTGGCTGAACGGATGAAACTCTGGGCATTTTTTGCTTTTGCAGTGGTGATGTGCGGTTTTATCTACCCAATGGAAGGTTCATGGACCTGGGGTGGCCAGTCTGTATTTGGTTTGTACACGCTTGCTGACTATGGTTTTTCTGATTTTGCCGGCTCAGGTATTGTGCATTTAGCTGGTGCTTCAGCTGCATTGGCTGGGGTATTGCTGCTTGGCGCGCGTAAGGGCAAATATGGCAAAGACGGTAAAGCGCATGCGTTCCCGGGTTGTAATATGCCAATGGCCACTTTAGGCACCCTTATTCTGTGGATGGGCTGGTTCGGTTTTAACGGTGGTTCTATGTTAAAGCTGGCAGATATTGGCAATGCTCATGGAGTTGCCATGGTGTTTGTAAATACCAACGCAGCAGCTGTAGGCGGGGCGCTGGCATCTTTAGTGGTGGCTATGTTGTTGTTCCGTAAAGCAGATTTAACCATGGTGCTGAACGGTGCTTTGGCTGGTCTGGTC
>JAYRUI010000308.1:0-4524 GCA_041919175.1 Rheinheimera sp.
CAGTCGCTGACCCGCGCACAACAAGCCATTGCGGATGGTGCTTTTGTTGCTGAAATTGCCCCTGTCACTATTCAAAGCCGTAAAGGTGAAGTGGTGTTTGCCACCGACGAGCAACCAGGCAATGCCAAAGTCGATAAAATTCCAACGCTGCGTCCGGCTTTTGCCAAAGACGGCACTATCACTGCCGCCAACTCCAGTTCTATTTCTGACGGTGCTGCGGCGCTGGTGCTGATGCGTGAAGCGGATGCACAAGCCCAGGGCGCCAAGCCGCTGGCACGTGTGGTGGGTCATGCCACTCATTCAATGGAACCTGCGTTATTTACTGTCGCGCCTGTTGGTGCCATGAACAAACTGCTGGCGAATGTAGGTTGGGACAAAAACGACGTCGACCTTTGGGAAATTAACGAAGCTTTTGCCATGGTCACTATGTTGGCGGTGAAGGAAATGGGTCTGGATAGCAACAAAGTGAACGTCAACGGCGGCGCTTGTGCTTTAGGCCATCCTATTGGTGCTTCAGGTGCCCGTATTCTGGTGACTTTAATTCACGCGTTAAAGGCCCGAGGTCTGAAACGTGGTATCGCTTCTTTATGTATTGGTGGTGGCGAGGCTGTGGCTTTAGCAGTTGAAGTTGTTTAATAGCCGATCATCATCGGGTTCAGTAAAACCGCTGCTTTGGCGGTCTCAAAGCGAAGCCAAACACTGAGCCAAAAACGAAGTCTAAAAAAGTATAAGCAGTGGCAAGTACCACGCAACAAATCCAAAGCCCGGTGTGAACAGCACCGGGTTTTTCTGAAAATCCGGGGCAGCGCTCAGAAGGTGACTGCTTCCAAACGGGGAAAAAGTTATGACCACTCAGGTTCAGCTGTTTATCAACGGCGAGTTTGTGCACTCAAAAAGTGAAAAGTTTATCCCGGTGACGAATCCTGCCACGCAGGAAGTGATCGCTCAGGTACCATGCACCACCATGGACGAAATGGAACATGCCATTCGTTCTGCCAAAGAAGCCTTTTTAAGCTGGAAAGAAACGCCGGTATCAGAACGTGCCCGTTTAATGATGCGTTTTGCCGCACTGTTAAAAGAACATCAGGCCGATATCGCCGACATTATTTGCCGTGAACTTGGTAAAACAGTCGAAGATGCCAAAGGTGACGTCTGGCGTGGTATTGAAGTGGTGGAACAAGCCGCCAATATTCCTTCTTTGATGATGGGCGAAACCGTTGAAAACGTAGCGCGCAGCATCGACACTTATAGTTACATTCAGCCACTGGGTGTGTGCGCCGGTATTACGCCTTTTAACTTTCCGGCCATGATCCCGCTGTGGATGTTCCCGATGGCCATTGCCTGTGGCAACACTTTTGTATTAAAGCCCTCTGAACAAGATCCAATGACGGTGAACCGTATTGCTGAGCTATTTGCAGAAGCGGGCGCGCCAAAAGGTGTGTTACAGGTAGTGCACGGCAATAAAGAACAGGTTGACGTATTGCTGCACCATAAAGAAATTAAAGCCATTTCTTTTGTAGGTTCTGTCAATGTCGGTCAGTACATCTACAAAACCGGTACCGATAATTTAAAACGCGTTCAGGCTTTTGCCGGTGCGAAAAACCATATGGTGATTATGCCCGATGCCAATAAAAATCAGGTAGTGAATGCCCTGGTTGGTGCTTCAGTGGGTGCTGCAGGTCAACGCTGTATGGCCATTTCTGTGGCTGTGTTTGTGGGTGCTGCTGCTGAGTGGATCCCTGAAGTCGCTGCTGCTATCGCTAAAGTGCGCCCTGGTGTGTATACCGATCCAAACGCTGCTTATGGCCCGCAAATCAGCCCGCAAGCGCGCGCCCGCGTCTTATCGCTCATTGAACAAGGTAAAAAAGAAGGTGCCACTTGTCTGGTCGACGGCTCCACTATTGAGGTGGAAGGTTATCCAAACGGTAACTGGGTTGGCCCAACGGTGTTCTCTAACGTCACTACCGACATGGCCATTTATAAAGAAGAAATTTTTGGCCCTGTGCTCAACACCATGAGCGTGAACTCACTGGATGAAGCTATTGCGCTGGTGAATGCCAGCCCATACGGCAACGGTACCGCTATTTTTACCGCCAGCGGCCACGCAGCCCGTAAATACCAGCATGAAATTGAAGTAGGTCAGGTGGGCATAAATATCCCAATTCCGGTGCCGCTGCCGTTTTTCTCATTCACCGGCTGGAAAGGTTCATTCTACGGTGATCAGCATGCTTACGGTAAACAAGCAGTGCGTTTTTACACTGAGACGAAAACCATTACCGCCCGTTGGTTTGAAGACGATATGGCCGCAACAGGCCCAAATATGTCGATTAACCTGCGTTAATGTTGCAATGGGTGTCAGAGCCTCTTACCGGCTCTGATACGCGGACGCGCCGGGCTATCTGTGCGCGACTTTTAACTATCCGCTTCACCAGAGTCAATAAGACGGCTGTACGAGATCATCGATAGTCATTTGCTATCAGCACGAAAAGGTAACCCAATGAATTTCAATTTAACCGAAGACCAACAAGCATTTGCCCAAACGGCCCGTCAGTTTGCTGAAACTGAATTGGCCCCTTTTGCTGCCGAGTGGGACAGAACCCATCATTTCCCAAAAGACGTGTTGCAAAAGGCCGGTGAACTGGGCTTTTGTTCTTTATATACACCGGAAGATGCTGGTGGTTTAGGTTTATCGCGGCTTGATTCGTCGATTATTTTTGAGCAGCTGGCCATGGGTTGTACCGCCACTACCGCCATGCTCACTATTCACAATATGGCCACCTGGATGATTGCTACCTGGGGCACTGACACCACAAAAAACGAGTGGTGTCCAAGTCTGGTGACGGGTGAAAAACTGGCCTCGTATTGTTTAACAGAACCAGGTTCAGGCTCAGATGCGGCCTCACTTCGCACCAGCGCGAAAAAAGACGGCGATTTTTATGTGCTGAACGGCTCAAAAATGTTTATCTCAGGCGCAGGCTCTACTGAAGTTTTAGTGGTGATGGCGCGTACCGGTGAAGCAGGGCCCAAAGGTATTTCTGCGTTTGTAGTACCAGCTGATGCTGCCGGTGTGATTTATGGCAAAGCAGAAGAAAAAATGGGCTGGAACGCGCAGCCAACCCGTTTAGTAACTTTTGATAATGTCCGTATTCCGGCGCACAACTTGCTTGGCAATGAAGGTGAAGGTTTTACTTTTGCGATGAAAGGTTTAGATGGCGGCCGTATTAATATCGCTACCTGTTCTATCGGTACTGCGCAGCAGGCACTGGAAACAGCACGCAACTATATGCTGGAACGTGAACAGTTTGGTAAACCACTGGCCGCTTTTCAGGCGTTACAGTTTAAACTTGCCGACATGGCAACAGAGCTGGTTGCAGCCCGTCAACTGGTGCGGTTAGCGGCTTTTAAACTGGACACTGATGACGCTGAAAAAACTGCTTATTGTGCCATGGCCAAACGTTTTGCCACGGATATCGGCTTTCAGGTGTGCGACCAGGCGCTGCAAATTCATGGTGGTTACGGTTATATCAAAGAATATCCGCTGGAGCGGCATTTCCGCGATGTGCGGGTGCATCAGATTTTAGAAGGCACCAACGAGATTATGCGCCTTATCATTGGCCGTCGTTTGCTTGACAGCGCCGCCGGCGACATTTTATAAGCAGTTTTTCAGCCGCCTTTTACAGCAGGCGGCTTTGACAGCAAAGCAAAACACCAGACCGTATAGAAGCAACAACAGGCGGACGCAATAGATCAGCCGCTGTTGCAAAAAATAATAAAGAAGGATTTGTGATGTCACAACTGAAGCTGGAAAAACGCGGCCATACCGCACTTATTACCATCAGCAACCCACCAGCCAATACCTGGACACGCGACAGCCTGACGCAACTGCGTGATGCGGTGAAGTCGTTAGAGCAAGACAACAATATTTATGCGTTGGTGATCACCGGTGAAGGCCAGAAATTTTTCTCCGCCGGTGCTGATTTAAATTTGTTTGCCTCAGGTGATAAAGCCATTGCCTCCGATATGTCGCGTATTTTTGGTGAAGCGTATGAAACGCTGTCAGCCTTTCGTGGTGTTTCTATTGCGGCCATTAATGGTTATGCCATGGGTGGTGGTTTAGAAGTGGCTTTGGCTTGTGATTTACGTATTGCCGAAGAGCAGGCGCAACTGGCGCTGCCGGAAGCCAAAGTAGGTTTATTGCCTTGTGCCGGCGGCACCCAGAACCTGGCCTGGTTGGTGGGGGAAGGCTGGGCGAAACGGATGATTTTATGTGGTGAGCGTATTGGCGCCGCCAAAGCCTTGCAAATTGGTCTGGTAGAAGAAGTGGTTGCCACTGGTCTTGCACTGGAAACGGCTTTGCTGTTGGCCGACAAAGTGGCGGAGCAAAGCCCGCCAGCTGTAACTGCCTGTAAAAAGCTAATTCAGCAAGGCCGCAGTGGCAGTATCACAGCTGCGCTGCCACTTGAGCGTGAATTATTTGTGGGCCTGTTTGATACCAAAGATCAGGTGGAAGGTGTGTCAGCTTTC
>JAYRUI010000309.1:0-4517 GCA_041919175.1 Rheinheimera sp.
ACTACGATGATGTAGTCGCCGGTGTCAACGTGTGGCGTGTATTCTGGCTTGTGCTTTCCGCGTAAACGAAGAGCGATTTCAGTTGAGATACGACCCAGGGTTTTGCCTGCGGCATCAACAACGTACCAGTCGCGAGTTACGCTTTCTGGTTTAGCAGTAAAAGTTTTCATCAAACTATCCAAAATTATCAGTTACACCTCACATAACCTTCGGGCAAAGATTATGTCGTTTATCGAACCCCTTCGAGTTCATCAAACTGCCAGGCTACGGCAGATTCAGGCTGTAACGTGGGCCGGCCGCGGATTATATATTAACCAATGGCAAAAAACAGCTTTTTTTCCGAAAAAAATCAGCCTGCGGCGCATGTCACAAAAAGCTTTATGGCAAATGCGCCAACGACAGGTAATCGTGAGATTGCATTTCCTGCAACCGGCTTAAACAACGTTTGAATTCAAAGGACAAAATCCCCTGACTATAGAGTTGCTCCATTGGCACTTCGGCAGAAATAATCAGTTTTACTTTGCGTTCATAAAATTCATCAACCAGCGCAATAAAGCGCCTGGCCACATCGTCATTGGCCTGCCCCATCACTTTGGCGTTTGCCAGCAATACCGTGTGGTAAATTTTGCTGAGCTCCATATAGTCATATTGGCTACGGGCAGATTCACACAACTCACTAAACTCAAACCAAACGATACCCTCAGCTTCCCAGCTGGTTTGCAACTTACGGTGCGCGATTTCAATCACCGCATGCTGATGGCGTGGCTCCATAGATAACGCATTAAAATAACTCAGCAAATTATCTTGCGCCGCCTGATCAAGCGGCGAATGGTAAATTTCCGCCTGGGTTAAAGTACGCAGCCGGTAGTCAATGCCACTGTCGACATTGACGATTTCCGTATGTTGTTTGATTAATGCAATGGCAGGTAAAAAGCGCGCCCGTTGCAGACCGTTTTTATATAAGCCATCAGGTTCAATATTGGACGTCGCTACCAGCGTAATACCACGGGCAAACAACGCCTGCATTAAAGTGCCCAGGATCATCGCGTCGGTAATGTCAGAAACAAAAAACTCGTCAAAACACAAAATGTCGGTTTGTGCTTTAAACCGGTCGGCCACCAGCTCCAGCGGGTTTGGCTGTCCAGCTAATTCGGTTAAATCTTCATGCACCTTGTGCATAAAGCGGTGGAAGTGAATACGCAGCTTGCGCTCTGTCGGCAGGCAATCAAAAAAAGTATCCACCAGATACGTTTTGCCTCGCCCCACGCCGCCCCAAAAATACAAACCTTTAAGCGGCTGTTGCTGCGGCTCTTTACCGGTTAACTTTTGCCAGAAAGATGCTTTCACCGGCTGTTGCTGGCAAAAGTCATCATACAAACGCTGCAACTGAGCCACAGCATGTTGTTGGGCTGCATCAAAATGAAAATCCGGGTGCTGTAAATCAAGCTGATATTTTTGCTGTGGCGTCATGTTGTTAACTACAGAAGAAGTTGGCCGTTCAGGCAGCTGAAATTAGCTGGTATAGTAACACGCCTTACCACTCTGTTTAAGAAGTTAGGTTACACTAGAAAGGATTTGAGCAGTTTTCAGGAGTTGTTATGACAATATCAATGGCTATCCTCTGGTTTGCCGCAGGTTTAATAATTGGCGCTGTCGCCGCCCGTTTTTTCAGTTTACGCCAGTTTAACCAGCATAAATTGCAGTTGGAGCTGGATGAAAGCAGACAACAATTGCAGAAGTACCGCACTGACGTTTCCAGTCATCTGGATACCACCCATCAGTTAATGGCACAGTTACAGGATAACTACGAAAAAATTGCCCGTCATATGGCCAGAACCAAGATGCAGCTGATTGAGCGGCCTGGTTTTACCGAAAACACCGGGTTGAACTATTTATCAACAGATACCGCAGAGCAAATCAGGTTATCTATTGACCAGATCGACGAGAAACGCCGCAAAAACTCTGAAATCCGTACTGAACAACCACTTGATTATGCAGGGCATTCCAGTGGGATGTTAAAAACTTTCACCACAGAAAAAAAATCGGAAGTCTGAAACTTTTTTTAATAGGGTGAGTCTCTAGAGGCAGTGTTCCTATGGAGACCAACCCTAAATGAAAATGAAGTTATCTGTTGTCACCGTCAGTATTCTCGCTGCTCTTTTGTTGACAAACCCTCTGCCGGCCTCTGCCAAACTACCCTTTTTTGGCGCCGAATCCGGCGAACAAATGCCAAGCCTGGCACCTATGCTGGAAAAAGTGACTCCAGCTGTGGTGAATATCAACGTGGCTGGTAACCGTGAAGTACGGCAGCGCCTGCCGGATCAATTCCAGCAATTTTTTGGTCAGGGCGAATTACGTCGTGAGCAACCTTTCCGTGGTCTGGGCTCAGGTGTCATTATTGATGCCGACAAAGGTTATGTGGTAACCAACTCCCATGTGATTAATCAGGCCAGCGAAATTCAGGTGACCCTCACCGACGGCCGCACTTTTGAAGCAAAAAAAATCGGTGAAGATCCGGACAGCGATATTGCGCTGCTGCAAATTAAAGCCGACAACCTGACCGCCATTAAAATCTCAGACTCCGACAATCTGCGGGTTGGCGATTACACCATTGCAATTGGTAACCCTTTTGGTTTAGGTCAAACCGTCACCTCAGGTATTGTCAGTGCGCTGGGTCGTGGTGGCTTGAATATTGAAAAATATGAAGATTTCATCCAAACCGATGCTGCAATTAACAGTGGTAACTCAGGTGGTGCTTTAGTGAACCTCAGAGGTGAACTGATTGGTATCAACACCGCTATCCTGGGGCCAAACGGCGGCAATATCGGTATTGGTTTTGCCATTCCATCCACCATGATGAAAAACCTGGTGAGTCAAATCATTGAGTTTGGTGAAGTGAAACGTGGTGTGTTGGGTATTGAAGGTAACGACCTGAACGCAGAACTGGCCAAAGCGATGAAAGTAAAATCATCAAAAGGTGTTTTTGTTGGCCGGGTCACACCGGACAGCGGCGCGGCCAATGCCGGTATTCAATCGGGTGATGTGATTGTCAGCCTGAACGGCAAAACCATTTCGTCAATGTCTGAACTGAGGGCTAAAGTGGGTACTTTAGGCGTCGGTAAGTCGGTGAAACTGGGTGTATTGCGTGAAGATAAACAGCTGGATTTAAATGTAAAACTATCCTCGGCAGACCAGGCAAATGTCACTGCAGGTAATCTGCATGACATGTTGGCCGGCGCTAATTTTGCCAATGGCAAAACAATGGATGGTACTGCCGGCGTTGAAATTACCGACGTTGCCGGCGGTTCACCTGCTGCCCGTCTCGGGCTGCAAAAGGGTGATGTGATTATCGGTGTTGCCCGCACCAAAGTAGACACAGTGGCCCAGCTTCGCGAAGTACTGGGTAAAGCCCAGGGTGTGATTGCATTGCAGGTGCAAAGGGAAGACAACGTTTATTACGTACTCATCCGTTAATCATCTGGTGTTCACCGGGCCGCAGCACTCTTTTATGCTGCGGCCTTTTCCTTTGTTTTTCGTTACTTTTTTCCGCTACAGCTTCTTTCTGAACAATGCTATGCTGATCTCACTCTGGCAGCATTGAATAAAACCGTGGCTAAATCTCTGATCTTTATTATAAAAAGCATCGCGTATGGCTTGGCGCTTGCGCTGCTATGGTTGTTGTTTTTTCAACAAAACGGCCCACTCCAACTCAGTCAGCTGCTGAGTAGCGAAGAAGCAGAACCTGCTGCCATCTCTTATGCCCGCGCGGTTCGCGCTGCTGCCCCTTCCGTAGTTAATGTATACACCGTCAGCAGCCAGCAGGATCCCCGTTCGTATCAGCGCCGTATTATTCAGAACCAATCTTTGGGCTCAGGCGTCATTATGCGCGCTGATGGTTATATTCTGACAAACTACCATGTGGTGAATGGTGCCGATCAAATTGTGGTGGCATTGCAGGATGGCCGCCAGCTGGAAGCCGTGTTAATTGGCCAGGACAGAATGACTGACCTTGCGGTGCTTTATGTGCAGGCCAACAATCTGCCAGTGATCCCACAACAGGCAGCACTTGAGCCCCAGGTTGGCGATTTGGTGCTTGCTATTGGTAACCCGCTGAATTTAGGCCAGTCTATTACTCAGGGCATTATCAGCGCTACGGGCCGTGCCGGTTTAAGCACCAATACTTACACCGATTTTATGCAAATGGATGCCGCTATTAACGCCGGAAATTCAGGTGGCGCGCTGGTGAACAGCAATGGCGTACTGGTGGGTATTAACACTGCCGCTTTTCAGCGCCAGCGTAATCTGGAAGTTCAGGGCATCTTTTTTGCCGTGCCTTATAAACTGGCGCACACAGTGATGGAAAAACTGATTAAACATGGCCGTGTGGTAAGGGGTTATCTGGGTTTAAGTGGTGAACCCGTGATTAACTCTGCCGGCGAACGTCAGGTATCCACAGCCCAACACTTTTACGGCATGAAAATCACAGAAGTTGATGCTTTTGGCCCCGCTGCTGTTTC
>JAYRUI010000310.1:0-4512 GCA_041919175.1 Rheinheimera sp.
GTCGGTCAAAGGACATAGCTGTGGCAATTCAAAAGTGGCAGTGAACGTCAGGCTGCTTTGGCTTTGGCGATAGCTAAAATCGGCAAGGTTAGCCTCATCAGCAATAAAAAGCGGCGCTGTGGCGGTTTGCATATCAAGCTGCAAAGTGGGATCCGTCTCAAGGATTGCCGGATTGATTTGACAACCAGGCAGCGCAGTTGCCAAAGCGGTTAAATCCGGTTGATACAACGGACTCAACAAGTCGACAGCACCTGTGACCGGAATTGGCGTGACCTGCTGCGGAAACTTTTCCAATAAAGCTTGTAATTCATCGCGGCTAAAAGCCAGCAATTCAATTTCAAACCAGGAGCTTTCAATATTCTGGGCTTTGGCAGGTGTTGTGCCTGTTGCGCTCAGCAACATCAGGCTGAGCAGCGCAAATTTTTTCATTGTTGCTGTATCCGGGTTCACTTGGTTGAATGTCGTTAAAACTATGTCGTTAAAGCTATGTCTTTAAAAATCAGGTCATTAAAAATGAAGTCGCTGTTTAAAAGCGGGGCTTTTACGTAAGCCCCGCCAATCTAGCCTTAACGGGTTTTGCCCGCAGTGCCTTTGTTTTGCATATCTTCCAGTAAGGCTCTGACCAGCTCCAGTCGTTCCTGACTGGTGTTGGTTGTAATGCTGAACTTCAATTTATTGCCACCTTCGAGTTTATAAATGCGCGACTGGGTTTGAATTAACTGAATAATATAAACCGGTTGCACCTGAGTGCGTTCGGCAAACTCAACAGTGCCGCCTTTGGGATTCACTTCAAGACGCTTAATACCAAGCGCCTGCGCCTGCTGTTTAAAGCGGGTGACAGCCACTAAGTTTTTGGCGGCATCCGGCAATAAACCAAAACGGTCAATCAGCTCGACCTGAATTTCATCCAGCTCTTCGTTGTCGCGGCTACTGGCCAGTCGTTTGTAGAATGATAACCTTAAGCTGACATCCGGAATATAACTATCCGGCAGTAAAGCCGGAATTTTCAGGTCCAGCTCAGACTGACTGCTCAGCATCGTATCGAGGCTGGGTTCACGGCCGTCTTTCAGCGCCTGTACTGCTTCTTCCAACATTTCCATATACAAAGTAAAACCAATGGACTCAATCTGACCACTTTGGTCGTCCCCCAATAATTCACCTGCACCCCGGATTTCCAGATCGTGACTGGCGAGTGCAAAACCAGCGCCTAAATCTTCCAGTGCCGAGATGGCTTCCAGCCGTTTTTGCGCGTCACTGGTTAAACGTTTTGGTGGTGGCGTCAGTAAATAAGCATAAGCCTGATGGTGAGAACGACCGACACGGCCCCTTAACTGGTGCAACTGTGCCAGACCAAAGTTATCTGCCCGCTGAATAATAATGGTATTGGCGGTGGGGACGTCGATGCCAGTTTCAATAATAGTGGAGCACAGCAGCAGGTTAAACCGCTGGTGATAAAAGTCCGCCATGATGCGTTCGAGCTCACGCTCCGGCATCTGGCCATGGGCAATGCCTATCAGCGCTTCGGGTAATAACTCGGCTAAATCGGCGGCAGTTTTTTCAATACTGGCCACGTCATTGTGCAGATAATACACCTGACCACCGCGCATAATTTCCCGCAGTACCGCCTCGCGGATAAGACCGGGTTCGTTTTCCCGCACAAAGGTTTTCACCGCCAGCCGTTTGGCCGGCGGCGTGGCAATAATGGAT
This sequence comes from Rheinheimera sp., assembly GCA_041919175.1. Classification (GTDB taxonomy): domain Bacteria; phylum Pseudomonadota; class Gammaproteobacteria; order Enterobacterales; family Alteromonadaceae; genus Pararheinheimera. Next base: position 1,708 of record JAYRUI010000310.1, read on the forward strand.
AAATCGCGCATGCCGGACAACGACATATTTAAGGTGCGCGGAATAGGGGTGGCGGTCAGCGTCAGAATATCGATATTGGCTCTGAGCGCTTTGATTTTTTCTTTCTGGCGAACACCAAAACGATGTTCTTCATCAACAATTAACAGCCCGAGTTCACGGAACTTGATATCGTCTTGCAAGAGTTTATGGGTGCCAATCAGAATGTCCACTTTTCCGGCTTCCACGTCGGCCAGAATGGCTTTTTGCTCTTTGGCGCTGATAAAACGCGACAACACTTCCACCCGCACCGGCCAGTTGGCAAAACGGTCGCGGAAGTTTTCAAAATGTTGTTGTGCCAAAAGGGTGGTCGGCACCAGAATCGCCACCTGATGGCCGTCATCGACAGCCACAAAGGCGGCACGCATCGCCACTTCGGTTTTCCCAAAACCAACATCACCACACACCAGTCGGTCCATGGCTTGGGGTTGTTGCATGTCTTTGAGTACAGCGGCTATGGCGTCTTGTTGATCGGCGGTTTCTTCAAAAGGAAAACCATCGGCAAACTTCTGATAACTTTCGTCGTTAATTTTAAAAGCATAGCCTTTTTGCGCAGCGCGCATGGCGTACACATCGAGAAGTTCAGCTGCTACATCACGGATTTTTTCCGCAGCTTTGCGCCTGGCTTTTTCCCACTGGTCATTGCCAAGTTTGTGCAGAGGTGCGTGTTCAGCGTCGCTGCCTGAATAGCGGCTTAGCAAATGTAAACTCGAAACCGGCACATAAAGCTTGCTGCCGCCGGCATATTCGATGGTGACAAACTCAGCGCTGATGCCGGCAGCTTCCAGCACCTGTAAACCCTGATAACGGCCAACACCGTGCTGCAAATGCACCACAGGACCGCCCTGGTTTAATTCCGCCAGATTGCGGATAATGGTGTCGCTGGACACCTGCTGGCTGTGTTTACGTCGCCGGCGCTGGCTGATTTTTTGGCCAAATAATTCGTTTTCACTAATGATGGCAATATTGCCGCCATCCAGCAGCCACACCCCTTGCTCCAGCGCACCTATGGCAATAGCAACATCTTCTTTGTTTTGTAAAAACTCTTGAAAACCAGCCACTTGCGGTACACGAATGCCGGCTTTTTGCATGAGTTGCAGCAGGCTTTCACGGCGGCCTTCAGATTCTACCCAAAATAGGCAACGGCCTTTTTGCTGTTTTTGTTGCAACAGAAAATCGCGCAGCAGCGCCAGCGGTTCTGCCAGCTGATGATTGACCGTTAAGTCGGGCAGAAGCTTTGCTTTGAGGTTGGCAACACCGGCTTTGCCTGGTAATTCAGCGCGGGATAACCGCAGGCGCGGCCTGGGTTTCAGTTCGGCAAACAGCTCTTCTACCGGAAGATACAGCTGGGTTGGTTTTAGAATAGGCCGGAGTAAATCAATGGCCCTGTCCTGATAACGCCGCTCTACGTCCTGCCAGAAACGCTGCGCTGCGGCTTCAATATCGCCCAGCTGCAGCACCACAGTGTGGTTTTGGAAATAACTGAGTAGCGACACTGTGGCTGGTGCAAACAGCGGCAGGTAATATTCAATACCGGCCGGCAATAAACCCTGGCTGACCTGCTGATATAAAGATTCTTTTTCGTTACGCGCCGGAAACAGCTCACGATAGCGGCTGCGAAAACGTTCAATAGCGGTTTTATCCAGCGGAAATTCGTGAGCTGGCAACAATTCAACTTGCTGCACTTTGTCCACTGTTCTTTGGTTGTCCGGGTCAAAGGTGCGTAAACCGTCTATTTCATCGTCAAGAAAATCAATCCGATAAGGCAAGTTACTGCCCATAGGGTACAAGTCAAGCAACGAGCCGCGCACCGAAAATTCACCATGCTCCATCACCTGATCGACAGCTCGGTAACCCACCTGCGCCAGCTGGCGTTTTAAGCTGGTTAAATCCAGCGTCTGGCCTTGTTTTAAAATCAGACTTTGTTGTTGCAGGTGGCTTTGTTCACAAAGCCGCAGCATCAAAGTGCTGACCGGCACTATCACCAGCCCCTCACTTAAAGTGGAGAGCTGATACAAGGTGCGCAGGCGCTGCGAAATAATGTCCTGATGCGGCGAAAATACGTCATAAGGCAGCGTTTCCCAATCCGGGAAGCTATAGATATGCTGACTGTCGCCTAAAAATACCGACAGTTCCTGCTCGATGCGCAGTGCCGTTGGGGTGTCGGGCACCACCAGCAAATATAATCCACCGTGCCCGCGCATTAACTCGCTTAAGGCAAGCGGTAAAGCGGCACCAGACAAATTGCCCAGTTGTTTTAAATCCTGCGGCCCTGTAGGCAGCGGCAACGTTAAATTCAGACGCATTACAAACCCCGCCACAGCAGCATGATCGTTGGATGCGAGCTGCGGTTAAAACAGAAAACAAAAAGTGAAAACAGCATAATGCCGGGCAATCGTTGTTCATTTTTAATTTGAGCAGTGTTAAAAGGTTGCACTGTTCATCAGCACAGCCGTTTTGCCAGACAGAACAACACAAAACAACTATGAGCCTTTTTCCTGCAACTGGCGCTGCTGTGCTTTGCGTTTGAGTTGTCTGGATTGTTCATGCAGGCTGGCACGCACTAAAGTTTCGCGGTCTTCATCGCGAATGCGGCTCACCACGGCTTTTACCATAAATCCAGTGCGTTCAGATTCAGTGCTGCCGCCTGGGTTGGCATCTTGATCACCCGCATGCGGCTCGGACTCCAGCACTGTTGCCAGAAAATACACGGCGCCGTCGCTGCCATTGAGAAACAATTTTACTTCCAGTGTCTGGCCGGCAGCCATG
>JAYRUI010000311.1:0-4507 GCA_041919175.1 Rheinheimera sp.
CGGGTCTTAACCAAAAAAACAACGGCCAGTGGCCTGCAGTTGTTGCAGCAGCTGATAACCCCACTAGTCTTCCAGCAGCGATTGCTCACGGATATTTTGCGAGCGGAACAGGTTAATCAGCCGGAAATCGGCTTCTTCTATCCAATAAGGCACTAAATAACCGGAAAATTCCTGCGCCCCTATCGTTTGGCCTTTGCTGTAACCACCTTTTTTGTTTTGTTTTACCCGGCGTGGATACAACTGCAAACCCGACTGGCCATAACTCAGAATATACAGCACCACGTCTTTGAGTTTTTCCAGGCTCGGATCTGTTTTGGCTAAACGTTCTGCATCGCTAAACCATTGACTGAGCTGCCGTAATGGCAACTGCTGCAAACCCAGCTGTTGTTGCTCGTAGGCTTGTTTGAGCTTTAACAACACCGCCAGCACATGTTTACAACGACCACCAACAGGGCAACTGCAGGAATCGGTTAAACGCCATTCGGCGCCATGGGGTTTTAACGATAAAAACTGCCGGTAAGGTGATAAAGCTTCACCCCAGACCTGAGCGCTGATTTGCGACAGATCTTCGCTGTATTCCAGCTTGATCACTTTTCCGGCCTGCCAATAAGCGCGGGCGCGCTGAAAAGTACCAGGATCAAACCAAAGTTGCAGCGTGGCTGCACTCACAGGAAAAACCGCTTCAGACATGCAATAGTTCAATACGTTCGGGCAAAGGGTGCCTATGCTACCGCAAAACGGCCGCCGGCCAAAGTCTGACCTGACCGGCAACAGCTTTTTTCTGTTGAATTGCCCCAAAGTCAGATTTTTCACCACGCAGTCCGGCCAAAGCACAACAACATCAGGTTCAGCTGCATTGCGCTGCTCACTGCTGCTTTGTTATTGTCGCAACTCTGTTGCTTCTTTTTTACAAGGGAATTTTATGCGTCTTCATTATCTTGCTGCTGTGCTCTTAGCGTCTTTTGCCGCCCAAAGCATGGCAGCCGAACAACGCCGTTACACTATTCTGGTCGACAACGGCGTAAAAGCCGGTGAACAAATTGTTGATGTTGCCGACAACGGCGAAATGAAAGTCCGGTTTATTTTTAAAGACAACGGCCGCGGCCCTGAACTGAACGAAAATATTAAACTGAACGCCGACGGCACCATTGCCAGCTACAGCGGTCAGGGTAAATCCACTTTTGGCTCTGTGATTAACGAAAAGTTTGAACGTCAGGGCAACAACGCCAGCTGGAGCGCCGGTGAGAAAAAAGGCGAAGCCAAAGTGACGGGCAGCGCCATGTATTTACCTGTGGACGGCTCGCCAGAGCTGACGTCCATCGCCATTGGCGCTATTGCCAAAAGTGGCGGCAACACGCTTTCGTTATTACCTTCCGGTACTTTAACGCAGCAGAATGTCAGTACGCTGATAGTGGAAAAAGACGGCGAAAAACAACAGGTGCAGTTGCTGGTACAAACCGGTGTTGGGCTGGAGCCTAATCTGGTGTGGGCAACCACAGGCGAAAACCCAAGATTATTCGCCAGCATTGCCCCTGGTTATTTAACCCTGATTGAAGATGGCTGGCAGCACAATGCTGGCAAAATGGCGCAAATTCAAAAACAAGCCGAGACTAAACTGTTAACCGCGTTAGCCGATGATATTCCACAGGATTTGCCCGGGCTAACAGTGCTGAGAAATGTACGGGTATTTGACAGCATCAGCACCCAACTCAGCGCGCCACAAGACATCTTTATGCTGCGTGGCAAAATTACCGCTATGGTGCCAACAGGCACTTTACCCACTCAGGCGCAAAACAGTATCGATGGCAAAGGCCGGATTGTGGTGCCGGGTTTGTTTGATATGCACGGCCATTTATCGCGTTGGGAAGGCCCGCTGCATTTAGCGGCAGGCGTAACCACTTTGCGCGATATGGGCAATGACAACGCTACTTTGCAGGCCATTATGGACGAAACCATTCATGGCGAGCTGTTAGCACCCACTGTAGTGCCAACAGGTTTTCTGGAAGGTGAAAGCCCTTATTCTGCACGCAATGGTTTTGTGGTGAAAGATTTGGCCGGCGCCAAAGCCGCCATCGACTGGTACGCCGCCCATGGTTATCCACAACTGAAAATTTATAACTCTTTCCCGAAAGCCATTCTCAAAGACACTGTGGCTTATGCCCATCAGCGTGGTATCAGAGTCAGTGGCCATGTGCCGGCATTTTTAAAAGCGGAAGATGTGATTGCTGCCGGTTTTGACGAAATTCAGCATATTAACCAGTTATTACTGAATTTCCTGGTGAAACCCGACACTGACACCCGCACGCTGGAACGTTTTTATTTACCGGCCAAACAGGTAGCCAGCCTGGATTTACAAGGCAAAGCGGTGCAGGGCTATATCAAACTGCTGAAAGACAAAGGCATAGTGGTAGACCCAACGTTGGCCACCTTTGATTTCCTGAAAAAAGTAGACGGCACAGTTGGCGACCCATGGCAAGCCATTGTCGATCACCTGCCACCGGATTTACAGCGCACCTACACCACAGCTGAGCTGGATATTCCGGATGCAGCAACAGCAGCGCTTTATGCCAAGTCGTACGCCAAAATGGTGGAGTTTGTTGGCCTGATGTACAAAGCCGGTATTCCGGTGGTGGCGGGCACAGACGAGCTGGCCGGTTTTACCTTACAGGGTGAACTGGAGCTGCTGGTTAAAGCCGGTTTAACCCCAGCGCAGGCATTGCAGGTCGCCACTTTGAACGGTGCCCGTTACAGCAAAGTGGAAGCCAGCAAAGGCCATATAGCTGTGGGCAAAGACGCTGACTTATTGCTGGTGGACGGCGACCCGACAAAAAACATTGGCGATATCCGTCAACTGGCATTAGTGATCACCCAGGGCAAAGCCATTTACCCAACAGATATTTATCACTCTATGGGTATTAAACCTTTTGTGACGAATAAACCTGTGATTGAGCGCCAGCCGCTGCCGCAAGGCACTGCAGGTAATAGCGCCAAACATGGCCATAGGCATATGCATTAACTGGAATGTATAAGGCCACTAATTCTGTGGCCTTTTTCGTACAATAACTTTTCTCGCTTCCAATTCGGATACAATCTCTGGATCAATATCAATCGAGCTGTCAACATGCAATGCAGATAATTTAGGGAGAGCCAACACTGGAGACCAGTCGGACACACACATATTTTTAACATTCAACACCCGGAGGTTTTCTAACTTCAAAATATCGTTAATTGAAACCAGTGTTGAACCAGAAAGATTCAATTGAACCAGACCATTACATTCAAAAATATTATCTAGAACAACCTGAGAATCTACACTAACACTTAGAAGTTTTAGCTTAGACTTCGTATAAAAAATACAGGCATCACGTTCATATACTGTATCTATATGTAAACTTTTCAACTCGTGAAGTTTCTCAATTGCTGAGAAATCACTAACCTTATTATCCAATAAATTTAAGTGCATTAAGCCACTAGATCCCCTTAAGAAGTCTACACTTTCCAAGCCATTCCTAGATAAGTCAGCTGATTCTAAGAGATTAAAATGAACATTTTTTGGAAAACTTCTAATGTTATTCTGTCGCAAATTAATTCGCATCAATCTCTGCATGGCGCTAATAAATTCAACATTATCTATGTTACAACCAATCAAAGACAATTCAACACATGATTTAAATTTAGCAAAGAGAAATAAAACATCATGTCTAACGGATAAATCCACACCTGAAATATTAAATATTTTTCCAGAGTAGTTTAACGTCAAATAATTAATATAACCTGGAGTTTCTTTATCGTTGGAAAAAATCACATTCTGCAAATATTCCAATCCAAATAATTCAGATACACCGTGACTTTTAGATTGTTCTTCTGATGCGTAATAGAAAATCTCGTCTAGTTCTCTAAAATGCAAATCTTTATCGAGATAGCAATGTCTATTTGAGAGCAAACTCCATTTTAAATCTACTAAGGAAGGTCTCGGCATTGAGTCAATATTCTCAAGCCAGTTCGATATCTCTGGATGACTCTTACCTAAAGGAAAAAGATAGTTCCATATTCTTTTCCCCCAGCCTGGCTTTTTTGACATTAGTTCAAACAAAAAAACTAATGTCTGATTCCAACTGATTTCATTAGACCAATTTGCAAGCACATAAACGTTAACTCTTTCATCTAAATATTGTTTGTCTTCATGATCAAACCAAGCAGGATTCTCTAATTGTGATTGAATATATACTGCAGAAAAATACTCCTGAAAACTTAAATGCAAAAAGGCGTATTGGTCCTGGCCTCGTGGTAATAATAATCCACTGCGTCTGGCAATCCAGCTTAGAAATTCTTCAGCATATTGCTCATCCACCTGATGCTGAAAACTGGCAATTGAGGTTTTAATCCAGTCTAATACTATAGCCTTATCAACCAGTAGCTCTTCATTTTCAGTGTCTAAAGAGCGTTGCAATTGCATTTCAAAAGCTACTTTTGCCAACCATAACTTTTTACTTTGCCAGTCATATTC
>JAYRUI010000312.1:0-4500 GCA_041919175.1 Rheinheimera sp.
TGCTGCTATGAATAGTAGTTTGCGGATTGGCCAGAATGACATCTGCAACTTTACGCTCTGATTTACTGAAGCTGTTGACACTGTTTACTATTTTTTCCAGCACATTCATCCGATATTTCCTGCTCTGACACAGACCTTGGTGGCCCTGGATTGATTCTGTAATTAATTTTGTAGCCCAACCTGGGTGGTAACAACAAAAGTGATAAACTTACAACGAATTTAATGATACATCGTAAAGACTGCCTTAAGATATAGGCTACGTCAAAACTTTAAGGAAGTTGTAATTAAATTACAACTTATCCGGTTTACAACCGCCAGACACTTCGCTAGTATGCGGTTAAGTGTTGTAAAATTACATCTAATCAAGGGTCAGCGCATGACAACAGCAGCACACTCGAACAAAGCCTGTGATCTTATTCTGTTCGGCACCAAGGGTGATTTAGCCCGTCGCAAACTTTTACCTGCCTTATATCAGCTGGAAATGGCTGGACTTTTACATTCTGACAGCAGAATTACCGGTGTGGCCCGCGATGCGCTGACGCTGGATGGCTATATTGAAGTTGTTGAAACTAACTTACAGAAATTTGTCAAAGAGCCGCTGGTGCCTGAAGTCTGGGCGCGCTTAAAAGCCAAACTGCAATACGTGCAGATTGATTTGTCGCAAGAGCAGGACTACGTCAAGCTCAAAGCCGTTACTGACATTAAAACCCGTATTCCGGTCAGTTATTTTGCGACTGCACCTTCGTTATTTGGTCACATCTGTAAAGGTCTGGATTCAGCCGGTTTATCCAAACAACCATCACGGGTGGTGTTAGAAAAGCCGATTGGTCATTGTCTTGAGTCATCCAAAGTGATTAACGACGAAGTGGCCAAATATTTTAAAGAGTCGCAGATTTACCGCATTGACCATTACCTGGGTAAAGAAACAGTACTGAACCTGTTGGCCTTGCGTTTTGCCAATGCCATTTTCGCCTCGAACTGGGATCACAATGCTATTGATCATGTGCAGATTTCAGTGGCAGAAGAAGTAGGGGTGGAAGGGCGCTGGGGTTATTACGACGATGCCGGTCAAATGCGTGACATGGTGCAAAACCACTTGTTACAGGTGCTGTCTTTAATAGCCATGGAGCCACCAGCCAGTCTGGATGCCGACAGTATCCGCGACGAAAAGTTAAAAGTACTGAAAGCCTTGCGGCCTATTAACTTACAAAACGTGCAGGAAAAAACTGTGCGTGGCCAATACAGCAGCGGTTTTGTCGCCGGTAAGCCGGTGCCGGGTTATCTGGAAGAAGAAGACGCCAGACCTAACAGCAAAACCGAAACTTTTGTGGCTATTAAAGTGGATATCGACAACTGGCGCTGGGCCGGTGTGCCGTTTTACCTGCGTACCGGTAAACGGATGCCAAATAAGGTGTCAGAAGTGGTGATTTGTTTTAAACCACAACCTCACAATATTTTCCACGAAACTTATAAACAGTTGCCTGCCAATAAACTCATTATCCGTTTACAACCGGATGAAGGTGTTGAAATTCAGATCATGAATAAAATTCCTGGTTTGGGCGAAACCATGCAGCTGCAACAAAGCAAACTGGATTTAAGTTTTGACGAAACCTTTAAAGCCCAACGTATTGCCGACGCTTACGAGCGGTTATTGCTCGAAGCTATGCTTGGCAATCAATATCTCTTTGTGCGTCGTGACGAAGTAGAGCAAGCCTGGAAATGGGTGGACGGAATTCTGGACGCATGGCGGGTGAATAACGAACCTCCAAAATCTTATCAGGCCGGAACCTGGGGCCCTGTTGCCGCTATCTCATTATTAGCCCGCGATGACAGAAACTGGGACGAATAACATGCAGCTGAATACTTTTGTAAGCTCAGATGAGCTGAACCAGCAATTTGCAGCGCGCCTTGTTGCGATTTTAACTGACGCAATAAAGCAACGCGGCCACGCTTATTTAGTAGTGTCCGGTGGCCGCACGCCACAGGCATTGTTTCAGCAGTTAAGCCAGGCAGAACTTGATTGGTCTAAAGTCACTATTACTTTAGCCGACGACAGGTTTTTGCCCGACAGCGAAGCGGACAGCAACGAACGACTGGTGAAAGCCAGTTTGTTGCAGCACGAGGCCGCTAAAGCCCGTTTTATCAGTTTGTACGCGCCTTTTGATACAGCTGAGCAGGCAGTACCGGAACTTCTGCAACGCGTTGCTGAGTTACCCACTTTTGACGCGGTGATTCTTGGGATGGGCGAAGATGGTCATACCGCTTCGTTATTCCCATGCAGCAAAGAAGTACAAAAGGGGATGGCCCTGGATGCACCGGCACTGTTGGCGGTGAACCCGGCGACTGCGCCTTATCAGCGCATCTCTTTTAGTAAAACAAGATTACTCAACAGCCGTTTTTTGTTTTTGCATCTGGTGGGCGATTCCAAGCTCAGAGTGCTGGAACAAGCCATGGCCAGCCACGACGAATTGGCCATGCCAATCCGTGCATTTTTACACCACACTGATCCAGAAATATCAGTGATGTTTGCAGCCAAGTAGAGGTCAACATGCATCCGGTTATCCAGCAAGTGACAGACAGGATCATCGCCCGCAGTGAAAAATCACGGGCGATTTATCTGAGCAGAATTGAACAGGCCCGCGCCAAAGGCCCACATCGGGGAGCCCTGGCTTGTGGCAATCTGGCGCATGGTTTTGCCGCCTGTAACAAGCAGGAAAAAGCGGATTTACGCAGCCTGACCAAAGCCAATATCGGTATTATTTCCAGTTACAACGACATGCTGTCGGCGCATCAGCCTTATGAAACATATCCGGCGTTAATTAAAGAAGCAGTGGCGCAGGTGGGTTCAGTTGCGCAGTTTGCCGGTGGTGTGCCCGCTATGTGTGACGGTGTGACCCAGGGTCAGCCGGGCATGGAGCTGAGTTTATTAAGCCGCGACATTATTGCCATGTCGGCCGCTGTTGGCTTGTCACACAATATGTTTGACGGCGGTTTGATGCTTGGTATTTGCGACAAAATTGTGCCGGGTTTATTAATGGCGGCATTAAGTTTTGGCCATCTGCCCTTTGTGTTTGTGCCGGCAGGCCCAATGCCGTCTGGTATTCCAAACAAAGAAAAGGCGCGGGTACGCCAGCTGTATGCGGAAGGTAAAGTCGGCAAAGAAGAGCTGCTGGAATCTGAATCCGCCTCTTACCACAGTGCCGGTACCTGTACTTTTTATGGCACTGCCAACTCCAACCAGTTGGTGGTGGAAATGATGGGCCTGCATTTACCCGGTTCCTCTTTTGTCAATCCAGGCACGCCACTTCGTGATGAGCTGACCAAAGCGGCAGCCCGTCAGGTCACCCGCTTAACAGATTTAGGCGCCGACTATATGCCTATTGGTCATATTGTCGATGCGAAAGCCGTAGTGAACGGCATTGTAGGTTTATTGGCAACGGGTGGTTCTACCAACCACACCATGCACCTGGTGGCTGTGGCGCGCTCTGCCGGTTTTATTGTGAACTGGGACGATTTTGCCGATTTATCCAATGCCACGCCTTTACTTACCAAAATTTATCCAAACGGTCAGGCCGATATCAACCACTTCCAGCAAGCCGGCGGTATGGCTTATCTGATGAAAGAGTTGCTGGACGCAGGACTACTGCATGAAGACGTCAACACTGTTGCTGGTTTTGGCCTGCGCCGTTACACCCAGGTACCGGTATTACAGGACGGTCAGCTGGTGTGGGTAGATGGCCCAAGTGCATCTTCAGATGAAACTGTACTCACTTCTGCCGCCAAACCATTTAAAGATCACGGTGGTTTACAGGTACTGTCGGGCAACGTTGGCCGCGGTGTGATTAAAACATCGGCGCTGCGCCCGGGCACTGAAATAGTCAAAGCGCCTGCAGTGGTGTTCTCCAGCCAACACGAACTGGACGCTGCGTTTAAAGCCGGTGATTTAGATAAAGATTGTATTGTGGTGGTACGGTTCCAGGGGCCAAAAGCCTGTGGTATGCCAGAGTTGCATAAACTCACGCCACCGCTTGGGGTGTTACAAGACCGTGGTTTTCACGTTGCGTTAGTCACAGACGGCCGGATGTCGGGCGCGTCTGGTAAAGTACCGGCAGCGATTCATGTCACACCTGAAGCCATTGACGGTGGTGTGATTGCCAAAATTCAAACCGGCGACTTAATGCTGGTGGACGGCGAAACCGGTTTGTTGCAACTGTTTGTGTCGGACGAAGATCTTGCTAAACGTGAAGCGGCAACCCGCGATATGTCGGAAAGTTATTATGGCATGGGCCGGGAAATTTTCGGTGGCCTGCGCACAGTACTCACAGGTGCGGAGCAGGGCGCGTGCAGCCTCTTTACTACTGAGGAACATCTGCATGGTTAATTTTGCCATTGTCGCTGATATTGGCGGCACCAACGCCCGTTTTAGCCGGGTGAATTTAACCACGCTGGAACTTGATCATGTGGTGGTGTACCCCTGCGCTGACTTTGCCACCCTGGCAC
>JAYRUI010000313.1:0-4494 GCA_041919175.1 Rheinheimera sp.
GTACGTGGTCCGGACTGGCTGTACACTTATTTACGTTCGTTTTATGCCGATCCAACACGTCCATTCGGTGTGAACAACGATGTGTTCCCGCTGGTGGGTATGCCTCATGTGCTGCAAGAGCTGCAAGGCGTGCCTTATAAAAAGCATGAAACCCGTCTGGTTGATGGTGTTTCTAAAGAGGTGTACGTTGGTATTGTGACAGATGGTACCGGTGAACTCAGCACTGAAGAATACGACCGTGCTGTGGCCGATCTGGTGAACTATCTGGAATACACTGGCGAACCTTCCAAGCTGGAATCTCATAGCCTCGGTATTAAAGTAATGATCTTCTTACTGATTTTCTTCGTGCTGGCATTCCTGCTGAAGAAAGAGTACTGGAAAGACGTTCACTGAGTCAGCAACGCTGACAAATAAGGGGCCTGGTGGCCCCTTTGCCGTTTTTAATTTACCGGAGGAATTCATGGCGATACCTGCCAACAGGCGCACGGCAATGACGTTGTTTACATCTGCCGACGACATGTACAGTCACCAGGTCAGAATGGTGCTGGCAGAAAAAGGTGTCAGTGCTGATATTTTATTAGTCAGCCGCGATAACCTGCCGGAAGAAGTCTATGAAGTGAATCCTTATGGTTCTTTGCCTACCTTAATGGATCGGGATTTGGCCTTGTATCAGGCCGATATCATTATGGAATACCTCGACGAGCGCTTTCCGCATCCACCGCTGTTGCCTGTCTATCCGGTAGAGCGTGGTAAAACCCGCCTGATGATGTATCGTATTAAACACGACTGGTATGGCATGGCAGAAAAAATTCTGCAGGATGGCGAGGATGCCGCCGAGGCCAGACGTGATTTACGCGAAAGTTTATTGTCGATAGCGCCGCTGTTTCAGGAAACGCCTTATTTTATGAGCGAAGAATACAGCATGCTGGATTGTTATATGTCTGCACTGTTATGGCGTTTGCCGTTGTTTGGCATTGAATTATCCGGCAATGGTGCTAAAGCATTAAAAAATTATATGATCCGTTTATTTGAACGGGATGGATTTCAGCAGTCTTTAACCGAGGCTGAGCGTGAGATCCATCGCAACGGTCGTTATTAAGGAAGTAAATTTGTGATGAAGATGACACCTAACCGTCCTTATTTACTGCGCGCTTTTTACGAGTGGATAGTTGATAACAATCTGACGCCTTACCTGGTGGTGGATGCAACTTTACCGGGCGTAAAAGTGCCGTTACAGCATGTGCAGAATGGCCAGATAGTGCTGAATATCAACCCTTCAGCCGTTGGTAACCTGCTGCTTGGCAACGACGCCGTCACTTTTAACGCCCGTTTTGGCGGTAGCCCATTTGCGCTTTATATCCCACAGCGTGCTGTTTTAGCCATTTATGCCCGTGAAAATGGCGCTGGCACTATGTTTACTGCCGAAGAAGATGACGACGAATTACTGACCGAAGAGTTGCTGGATGATGAAGCAGAGTCTGAAGTCTCTCAGGCTGAGACAGTGGAGCCTGTTGAGCCGGACGATAAGCCTAAACGTCCTTCTCATCTGCGGGTGATTAAATAGTCACGAGCCAATGCAATAGTTTGCAGTGAAAACCGGCGTTCACGCCGGTTTTTTTATGCCTTGGTGCAATGACAATCATCACAAAGTACTGTTAAAGGCTGCTGTGTTTATTTCGTCAGAAACTAAACATTCCACAGTGATGTGTTATTTCCTGTCTGCCGCTATTTGCCAGAAAGCCCGCATTAGGGGTTCGTGCAACCTTTTGGATTGCATACAAATACCTAAGTCAAAAGGTTCAAACTGATAGTCCAAAGCTACTGTGCGCACCCGTTCCCGCACCGGGCTGTGTTGCACTACAGGCTCCGGCACTACAGCCACGCCGGTGCCAAGCGCAACCATACTGACCATTGCTTCATGGCCTTCAACTTTGGCCACCATGTTGGGCTGAAATCCTGCAGTTTTTAGCCATTGATCCAGCCTGCTGCGCGCCGGGCCATGTTCAGGCACTATCATCGGAATGTCCTGCCAGCGTAGCGGAGCTTCGTTGAGTAAATCATTTACTTTGCACGGCACCACCGGTGCTATCAGCTGCAGTGGCAGCTTGGCGATGCTGGTAAATGCAATATTCAGCGGTAAGTTGGGCGGGTACACCGCAAGTGCTACATCGGCTTCGTCGTTCTTCACTTTTTCCAGTGCCATAGCCGCATCGCCCGTGGTGAGCTGAATTTCAGCCCTTGGGCATAACAAACGGAATTTATCCAGAATATCCGGCAAATGGCTATAGCTTGCCGTTACAGTACAAAACAATCGCAGTTGTCCTTGTAACTCGTTGCTGGTTAATGACAAATCCACCTGCAACTGATGCCAGTCTTCCAGATACTTTTTCACAAATTGCTGAAAACGCACGCCAGCAGGTGTCAGCCGCACCGATCTGTTGTCGCGGCTAAACAGCTGCACGCCCAAATCATCCTCCAGCCGCTGAATAATACGGGTGAGTGTGGAAGGGCTGACATACAGCTGTTCACTGGTTTTACTGAAATTCAGACTGCTGGCCAAATGCTGAAAAAGTTGTGCGCTGCGAATATCCATAGTGAAAAAGCTCATGATTGCAAAAAGTGAAATATAGCGTTGAGAATATATCACTTTACGCAATAAAGCGGCTGGATTATTGTGGCTTTATCAAAACGGCACAACAACGGGTTGTGTTGTTCTGCCACAAAGTGCAGGGGCGAGTGCCCATGTTTTGGCAAATAAGCAAATTCAGGTACAAAGATTATGGCTAATTATTTCAACACTCTGAACTTACGCCAGCAGTTAAAGCAGCTGGGCAAATGCCGTTTTATGCAAAAAGAAGAATTTGCTGACGGTTGTAACTTAATCAAAGGTTGGAAGATTGTCATTGTTGGTTGTGGCGCCCAGGGTTTAAACCAGGGTTTAAATATGCGCGATTCTGGCCTGGATATTTCTTATGCGCTGCGTGCTGATGCCATAGCGCAAAAACGTAAATCTTTTGTACAGGCCAGCGAAAACGGTTTTGTGGTCGGTACTTACGAAGAATTAATTCCGACGGCAGATTTAGTCTTAAACCTGACGCCGGACAAACAACACACTGCAGTGGTAAAAGCTGTGATGCCTTTAATGAAGCAAGGTGCCACTCTGGCTTATTCCCACGGTTTTAATATCGTGGAAGAAGGCAATCAAATCCGTAAAGACATCACCGTCATTATGGTGGCGCCTAAGTGCCCGGGTACTGAAGTGCGGGAAGAATACAAACGTGGTTTTGGCGTGCCAACCTTAATTGCGGTGCATCCGGAAAACGACCCACAAGGCAACGGCCTGGCTATTGCGAAGGCTTATGCTTCAGCAACTGGTGGCGACCGTGCCGGCGTATTAGAGTCAAGTTTTGTCGCTGAAGTGAAGTCGGATTTAATGGGTGAACAAACCATTCTTTGCGGCATGTTACAAACCGGCGCCATTCTGGCGTACGACAAGCTGGTTGCTGATGGTTATGAAGCTGGTTTTGCTGCCAAGCTGATTCAGTTTGGTTGGGAAACCATTACCGAAGCGCTGAAGCACGGTGGTATCACCAATATGATGGACCGCCTGTCGAACCCGGCAAAAATTAAAGCTTATGATTTGGCTGAGCAGTTAAAAGGCATTTTACAGCCGCTGTTTGCCAAGCATATGGACGACATTATTTCAGGAAAATTTTCTGAAACTATGATGGCTGACTGGGCCAATGATGACAAACAACTGCTGGGCTGGCGTGAAGAAACCCGTCAAAGCGGTTTTGAAAATGCACCGGTATCACCAGAGCATATTGCCGAACAGGATTATTTCGACCGCGCTATTTTGTTAGTTGCCATGGTGAAAGCAGGTGTTGAACTGGCGTTTGATACCATGGTTGAGGCCGGTATTGTTGAAGAATCAGCCTATTACGAGTCGTTACATGAAACGCCGCTGATTGCCAATACCATTGCCCGTAAACGTCTGTATGAAATGAACGTGGTGATCAGCGACACCGCTGAATACGGCAACTACCTGTTCGCCAATGCTGCTGTGCCTATGCTGCGCGAACTGGTGAACAATATCAGCCCTGAATTGCTGGGTAAGGGTGTCAATGCCGCCAACAACGGTGTTGATAACATCCGCCTGATTGAAGTGAACGAAGCCATCCGCCAACACCCGGTGGAAATTGTCGGCAAAACATTACGTGGTTACATGACAGCGATGAAACGCATTGTGGTGAGCCAATAACTGAGTTTTACGTGGACCTTGGTTGTTTGCCCGGCTTTTTGCCGGGCTTTTTTTTGCCTGCACTAAAGCGATAAACTGAGTTATCAAAGCCATACGGTCACCCTGTTCGTGGTGCATCAATCCCCAGTCAGGCGACGATGCAAAAATCAGTAAGTGGAATCATAAAGCGCAAGGAGAGTCAGATGAAATCTATAGCCCTGGTGGCTCACGATGGTAAAAAAGCTGAAATGCTG
>JAYRUI010000314.1:0-4490 GCA_041919175.1 Rheinheimera sp.
GACAGTCGTAGACGCGCAAATTGGCTACGATTTCAGCCAGTCTGGTTTTGCCGACCTGCACGGTTTGTCAGTCTTGTTCCAGGTCAGCAACCTGACCAACGAACCATTTGTGACTTATCGTGACGGCGACACCCGCAAAATCCGCGATTATCAGAACTATGGCCGTAACTTTATGTTTGGTATCAGCTATAAACTGTAATAGCGCGTAACTTTGTAAGCTTGTCAGAAAACCCCTGCTGCACATCTGTAACAGGGGTTTTTTTATCGGGTTTTAGCGGAGATTGTGTATGCAACAAGTGGTGATTGCAGGTGGTGGTTCTGCCGGTTGGATGGCGGCGGCTTTGCTTGCCAAAGTGTTAGGGCATAGTGTCAATATCACCCTGGTCGAGTCGGACGAAATTGGTATTGTTGGCGTGGGTGAGGCCACTATTCCCCCCATTTTGTTGTTTAACAAAGCTTTGGGGATTGAAGAGGCTGAGTTTATCCGCGCAACTCAGGGCACTTTTAAACTAGGCATTCAGTTTGAAAACTGGGCGCGCCAGGGCGACAGTTATATGCACGCTTTTGGCGAAATCGGCTGCGCTGTTGGCTTATCGTCTTTTCATCATTATTGGTTGCGTGCCAAAGCAGCAGGACACCCCAGTGATTTTTGGGATTTTTCCCCGACTTTCCAGGCGGCCAAAGCCGGTAAATTTGCCGCTGCAGTCAACTTAGCGGGCACACCTTTTAGCCAGTTTTCTTATGCTTATCATTTTGACGCCAGCCTCTATGCCAAATTATTGCGGCAAAAAGCTGAACAAAACGGGGTTCGCCGTCTTGAGGGTAAAATTAGCCAGGTTGAGCAGGCGGTGAATGGCGATATTGCTGCGCTGGTGATGGAAAATGGCGAGCGCATTGTCGGCGATTTGTTTATTGATTGCACCGGTTTTCGGGCATTGTTGATTGAACAAACCCTCAAAGCCGGTTACGAAAACTGGAGTCACTGGCTGCCGTGCGACAGAGCTATGGCGGTACCAAGCGCGAACATCAGTGCGCCTGTACCTTATACCAGAGCTATTGCTCATCAGGCAGGCTGGCAGTGGCGTATTCCGCTGCAACACCGTACCGGCAATGGTCTGGTGTATTGCAGTGCGTTTTTAGAAGACGAACAAGCCAAAAGCCAGCTGCTGGCGAATCTTGAAGGCGAAGCGCTGGCAGAACCCAGGCCGATTCGGTTTACCACAGGGCGGCGCAAACAGCAGTGGTCACACAATTGTATTTCGCTTGGGCTGGCCAGTGGTTTTTTAGAACCGCTGGAATCCACCAGTTTGCATCTGATCCAAAGTGGCATTATCCGGCTGGCCAAACTCTTCCCATCAGGCAGCGATATGGCGCTGCTGCGTAACGAATATAACCGCCAGTCGCAGCTGGAGTTTGAGCAAATCCGCGACTTTATCATTTTGCATTACCACCAGACCGAGCGCAGTGACAGTGAATTCTGGAACTATTGCCGCACTATGACAGTGCCGGACAGCTTAAGCCGTAAAATTGAATTATTCCGCCACAGTGGAGTGCTACAGCGGGAGCAAGACGATTTATTTACCGAACTTGCCTGGCAGCAGGTATTGCTGGGGCAAAGAGTGTTGCCAGGCCAATATCAGCCGCTGGCCAATCGCCTGAGCCAATCCCAACTTGATGAATTACTGGAAAATCTGGCGGCTATAGTGCAGGGCATCGTCAAACCGCTGCCAACACAGGCTGACTTTTTACAGCGGCTGCTGAGTGCAGGGGGTTAACGGATGAACAGGCAACAGGCGGCATTTTTATTGTTAGGTCCGTTGCTGTATGGTGGCCATGCCGCGGCAACAGAGTTACAACGCCCTTCCCCTGACTGGCGTGATCAGGTGATTTATTTTGTGTTAACCGACAGGTTTGCCGATGGCAATCCGGCCAATAACGATCAGGGTGCGGGTGAATTTAATCCGGCAAGCTCTGCCCATTACAGCGGCGGCGATTTGGCAGGTATTCAAAATAAACTGGATTATATTCAGGATCTTGGTGCTACTGCTGTTTGGTTAACCCCGCCTGTTGCCAATCAGTGGTGGAGCCAAAAAGTACAATATGGCGGTTATCACGGTTATTGGGCTACCGACTTTATGGCGGTGGATCCCCACCTTGGCACCCTGGCCGACTACCAGCAATTGTCAAAGGCGTTGCACCAAAAGGGCATGTATCTGATTCAGGATATAGTGGTAAACCATACCGGCAATTTTTTTGGTTACAACGGCCCTTATGATGCCAAGGACACCGCAAGAAATTTTGAGTTGTATGAAAAAGGCCAGCGAGCTGCGCCCACACAAGCACCATTTCATCTGGTCAACAGGCTGGACCCTATAGCTGCCAAAGCGAATATTTACCACTGGACTCCACCCATTTCAGATCCAACCCTGCACGGGCAGGAATTTAGCTACCAACTGGCCAATCTGGCTGATTTAAACACCAGCAACCCACAAGTGCGTGCTGCGCTAAAACAAAGTTACCGCTTTTGGCTGGAGCAGGTGGGGGTGGATGGGTTTCGCATCGACACTGCCAAATATGTGGAACATGATTTTTGGTTTGATTTTTTGCATGCACCTGATGGCATTAAAGCCAAAGCGAATGAACTCGGGAAACAACATTTTTTAACTTTTGGTGAAGTGTTTGAAGCTTCCAAACCTTTTCACAGCGATGGTGAGCAAAAGCTAAAAGCTTTTTTAGGCAGTAATAACAAACCTGAACTGGATGCGGTGATTGCCTTCCCGCTGTATTTTGATATCAATGCTGTATTGGCCGAAGGCCGGCCTCCGGCTCAGTTAGGCTATAGGCTCTCTGAACATACAAAGTTTCCTAAACCTCATCTGACCCCGACTTTTTTAAATAATCACGATACCAAAAGGTTTTTAGCGGCCGGCAGTGTGGATGCTTTTATTCAGGCTTATGCGCTGCTGTTTAGCATTCCCGGTATTCCGGTAATTTATCAGGGAGATGAACAGCTGTTAGAGCAGAGCAGGCAAGCGATGTTTGCCGGTGGTTTTGGCTCCGAACAGGACCAGTTCCGGCAAAACAGCCTGATGTATCAAAAAATTCAGAGTCTGGCGAAACTCAGGCGGGAGCATGAAGTACTGAGCCGCGGCGACTGGTCGTTATTACAAGCGGATGACACAGCGCCGGGTGTACTTGCGTACCAAATGACATTACCGCAACAAGAAAAACTGTTATTGGCCAAAGACAAAACAGCGCCGACAGAACAGATAGTGGTACTGATCAATACAGCCGACAGGCCGGTGTTATTGGCAAATTTGCAGTTGCCGGGGGAGCTTCAGCCCAAGCCCCGGCCACAGGCACTGTCTTCAGCAAAGTCGGCAGCTCAGCAGGCCGCTTCAACACGCCGCTGGCAGCTGTTATGGCAACATCAAACTGCACTTAGCACTATCAACACCGATGCCGCGGGCCGGTTAACCGCCTTATTGCCCGCCCGTGCAGTCCTGGTGTTGGCGCCCGAAACTCAGTTACCGGGCACCGAAGCCGCTTCTGGTGATTTGGCGCCGCAGCCGCTGATATTTAAGTTAAAAACGCCTTTATGTTCAGCACGCTGTACTCAAGATTTTAAACTGCATGGCAGTGTGAATAAGCCGGATCTGGCGTTACAGTTGGTGAAAAACGGGGAGGTTTTGCCGGAAATTCAACGCAGTGACAACCATGGCAACTTTGTTTTTCACGTCAAAGTGCAGGATTTAGGTGAACAACAAAACCAGCTGGCGGTGTATGCCGCTGATGTACAGCAGGTGAGTGACAGCCTGCAGTATCAGAGTCTGCTCACAACAGCACAGTGGCAAGCCACACAACAGGATGCAGCCAATGATGATCATGGCCCAGATGGCAGTTATCAACAGCCACAACAGCAACATTCACAACAGCAACTGGATATCAGGGCAGTAGCAGCCAAAGCCGCTGGCGCCAATCTGGAGCTGAAAATTCAGATGGCGCAAATCAGCCAGTTCTGGGCGCCGGCCAATGGTTTTGACAATGTGCATTTTGCTATTTTTTTCCATGTGCCCAAGGCTGAAAACTTACCATCAGCACAAGCTTTGCCAGGCCTCAATAGTCAAATGCCGCAGGGTAAAATTTGGCAACTGGGCCATTTTATGTTTGGCTGGGGCAATTCAGTGTTTAATGCCAACAATGCCACTGCTGTAAAAACAGGCGACAAACTTGGCGCAGCGCCACAGCTGGAGGTGGATGCCAAAGCCGGAACCATCATCGTGCGTTATCAGGGGCAGGCGCTGGGGATTCAGAACTGGGAAGGCGCCGCTATTTATATTTCAACCTGGGATAAAACCGGTGAGGGCATGTTGCGATCCATAGCGCCAGAACCTTCACCCTGGAATTTCTCCGGCGCGAGCGCTGATGATCCAAAAGTGCTGGATGATATCTGGCTGGAATTAACCCGGGTGAAAACAATATAACAGCGG
>JAYRUI010000315.1:0-4472 GCA_041919175.1 Rheinheimera sp.
ATTGCCGCTGCCGGCTGGATTGCCATGTTGTGGGGTGAACAAATCACTCAGGCTTATTTGTCGATGATTAGCCTCTGACCCCAGCCATGAGCCAGTTTATTGTAGGACTTACAGGCGGCATTGGCAGTGGCAAAACCACTGTCGCCAACCAGTTTGCCGCTTTAGGCATTCAGCTGGTGGATGCCGATGTTGTAGCGCGTGAAGTGGTTGCGCCTGGCTCGGCGGCTCTGCAAGCTATCTGCAGCCATTTTGGTGTTGAGATGGTGCTGGCTGATGGCAGCCTGAACCGCGCTTTGCTGCGGGAAAAAGTCTTTAGCAACCCAAACGACAAACAATGGCTGAACCAGCTACTGCACCCGCTTATCCGTGCGCAAATGTTACAGCAACTGGCCGCTGCAACTTCGCCTTATGTAGTGCTGGTTGCGCCGCTATTGCTGGAAAACGGTTTGCAGAGCCTGGTTGATCAGGTGTTGGTGGTGGATGTTTCCCCGCAAACGCAGCTGCAACGCACCACTGCACGTGACAAAGTGCCGGCCAGTCAGGTGGAAGCTATTATGGCGTCGCAGTGCACGCCTGAGCAGCGCCGCGCTGGCGCAACCCAACTGCTGGACAATGATTTGCCGCCCGAAAGCCTGCCAGAAAGAGTTGCCGCGCTGCACCAATTATATTCCGGCTTGGCGGCAGAAAAACTAGCCAAATCGCTAACTTAAGGTTATGTTAACCCTTGGGTTCATTTGGGCCCACTGACTTTTTTGGGGTGCATCTCTGGCATGACTGAATTGATTTATGAACATCCGCTCAGCGAAAAAGTCAGAACCTATCTGCGTGTTGAATATTTATTTAATCAGGTCAACCACCAGCTCGCGCTTGCCAACGAGTCTCAGCAACTTGGTTTTTTTACCTCTTTATTTGCCCTGATTGAAGTGCTGGACCGAAACGATATCCGCCCTGATTTAATTAAAGATGTGGAGCGTTGTGAAAGTGCATTAGTGGGCTGGTCGCGCCACCCTTCTATTTCCGATGACAGCCTGCAACTGATGCTGCAACAGGCGGTACGTTTGCAAAGTGAACTGATCCGCGGTGCTAAATTTGCCAATGTACTGAAAGACGACAAGTTTTTAGGGCCACTGCGGCAAAGGTTTTTTATCCCGGGCGGCACCTGTTATTTTGATTTACCACAATTGCAATACTGGTATACCCAACCGCTGGAAATACGGCAAAAAGCCGCCCAGGAGTGGATAGGGCATTTGCAGCTGGTCGAGCGTGCCATTAAATTTGTGCTGACTTTTATACGCGAGCGCGGCAAATTTCAGGCTGCGGTGGCAGAAAACGGTTATTACCAGAGCAATACCGAACAGTTTGAACTACTCAGACTGAAGTACCCGTTGGAATATTGTTGTTACCCGACAATCAGTGGCAACAAATACCGCTACGCCATTCGTTTTATGCAGCTTTGTGATACCCAGGGCCGCGCCACTTCAGATAAAAATATCTCCTTTGAACTAGCCTGTTGTTAACTTGCACGGCGTACCCATAAAACCTGATGCAATTAAAAATTACACCACGTTTGGCGTAATCACCCGCAGGCTAGTACGCCAAACCAACCAACTGCATCAAAATATCCACACCACAATGGTCTGACCAATTCTGCTTTTCCAATAAAAAGCTTCTATTTTAGAGTTTAAACTCTAGTTATTTGCCAGCAAATAGCCGCATAACTATACGGTTGAATTTACTTCAACTACGCTTTCTGTTACCTTATGGCCTGTCAATGTAAATTGGTCTTACCAATTTGCAGGGTGATTCGAGACGATAACTAAAAAGACCACGACAAATACAAACTGTTTACACAAGCTGTTGTTTTGAACAACCCGCTTGCTGCCAAACTGCTTTGTCGTCAGGGAAATGGATGAACACACTTAAAATCAAACCTGCCAAATTGTCAGACCGAATTGTCGAGCAGCTGGAACATATGCTGTTGGAAGGTACTTTTGCGCCCGGGCAAAAGTTGCCGACAGAACGCGAGCTGGCAGAGCAGTTTGATGTGTCGCGGCCGAGCCTGCGTGAAGCTTTGCAAAAAATGGAAGCCAAAGGTCTGGTCAGCCGCAAGCAGGGCGGAGGTACTTATGTCTGTGACAACCTGGTGGGTGGTCTCACAGATCCGCTGTTTGAACTGATTGGCCGCCATCCCGAGTCACAGTTTGATTTACTGGAATTTCGCCATGCTTTAGAAGGTATTTGTGCTTATTACGCCGCACTGCGGGGCACCAGTACCGACTTTGAGCAGATTAAACAACGATTTGAAGAGATCCGCACAGCACAGCAACAGCAAGACTTAGAAGCTGAAGCCAGAGCTGTGGGGAGTTTGTATTTAGCAGTGGCAGCGGCATCCCATAACGTGGTGTTGCTGCACCTGGTCCGCGGTTTAACACCGCTGGTGGAGCAGAATATTAAGTTAAACCTTGAAATTTTGCGCCAGAAAGACGGCATAGTGAGCCAGCTGAATTCACATCGGCAACGGTTAATGGAAGCGGTGATCAATGGCGAACCGGAACAAGCCCGGCAAGCCAGCAACAGCCATCTGGCCTTTATTGAAGAGGCGCTGCTGGAAGCCGACCGGGAACGCTCACGCCTTGCACGCTCGTTGCGTCGTTCACAAACGAACTAATAACGCAGCGACTTAACTTTTAATACAACAGGGGTGGTTCGCCACGCCGGAAAATAGGAAACATTGATATGTCTGAAGTCAGTAAGGTGGACATCGACGCGCTCGAAACCAAAGAATGGTTAGAAGCCCTTGAATCTGTGGTTCGCACTGAAGGTGTTGAGCGTGCCCAGTTTCTGTTAGAGCAGGTACTGGAACAAGCTCGGCTGGAAGGTGTGGACATGCCAACCGGCATCACCACTAACTATATCAATACCATTCCGCCACAGCAGGAACCGGCTTATCCGGGTGATGTGAACCTGGAAAAACGTATCCGCTCTATCATCCGCTGGAACGCCATTATGATAGTGCTGCGTGCTTCGAAAAAAGAGCTGGATTTAGGCGGCCATATGGCGTCTTACCAGTCTTCTGCCGCCTTTTATGAAACCTGTTTTAACCACTTCTTCCGCGCTCCGAATGAAAAAGACGGTGGCGATTTAGTGTATTACCAGGGCCATATTTCTCCTGGTATTTACGCCCGTGCTTTTGTTGAAGGCCGTTTAACTGCCGATCAGCTCGACAACTTCCGTCAGGAAGTGGGTGGTGAAGGTTTATCTTCTTACCCGCATCCAAAACTGATGCCGGAATTCTGGCAATTCCCAACTGTATCTATGGGCCTGGGCCCAATCACTTCTATCTATCAGGCGCGTTTCCTGAAGTATTTAGATGGCCGTGGTTTAAAAGATACCAGCCAGCAACGGGTGTATGCATTCCTTGGTGATGGTGAGATGGACGAGCCGGAAAGCCGTGGTTCACTGTCTTTTGCTGCCCGTGAAAAACTGGATAACCTGTGTTTCCTGGTGAACTGTAACCTGCAGCGCCTGGATGGCCCGGTGATGGGCAACGGCAAAATCATCCAGGAGCTGGAAGGTTTATTCCGTGGTGCCGGCTGGAACGTCATTAAAGTGGTGTGGGGCAGTGGCTGGGATAAATTACTGGCCAAAGACACCACAGGTAAATTGTTGGAGTTGATGAACGAAACCGTAGACGGTGACTATCAGACTTACAAAGCCAAAGATGGTGCTTATGTGCGTCAACACTTCTTCGGTCGTTATCCGGAAACAGCTGCGCTGGTTGCTGATATGACAGACGAAGAGATTTTTGCACTGAAACGTGGTGGTCACGAGCCGTCAAAACTGTACGCCGCTTTTAAAGCTGCGCAGGAAACCAAAGGTCGCCCAACAGTCATTCTGGCCAAAACCATCAAAGGTTATGGCATGGGTGAAGCCGCTGAAGGCAAAAACATTGCCCACCAGGTGAAAAAAATGGACATGACCCATGTGCTGCAAATCCGCAAGCGCCTGAGTCTGGAAGATTACATCAGTGAAGAAGATGTCCAGTCGCTGCCTTATATCCAGCTGCCGGAAGGCTCGCCAGAGCACAAATACCTGCATGAGCGCCGTGCTGCATTAAGTGGTTACACGCCGGTGCGTTTACCAAACTTCACTCAGCCACTGACCTTACCTGAG
The DNA here is from genome assembly GCA_041919175.1 of Rheinheimera sp. GTDB lineage: Bacteria > Pseudomonadota > Gammaproteobacteria > Enterobacterales > Alteromonadaceae > Pararheinheimera. Next base: position 4,174 of record JAYRUI010000315.1, read on the forward strand.
TTACCGGCTTTTGAAGGTTTGCTGGAAGAGCAAAAACGCGAAATTTCGACCACTATGGCTTTTGTGCGTGGCCTGAATATCCTGCTGAAAGATGAAAACATCGGCAAGCAAATTGTGCCAATTATTGCCGACGAAGCCCGTACCTTTGGTATGGAAGGTTTGTTCCGCCAGATTGGTATTTATAACCCGCGTGGCCAGACCTATACGCCGGAAGACCGCGCCATTGTTTCTTATTACAAAGAAGAAACTTCAGGCCAGGTGTTACAGGAAGGCATTAACGAGCTGGGTGCTATGGCGTC
>JAYRUI010000316.1:0-4468 GCA_041919175.1 Rheinheimera sp.
CGCAGCACAAGTGAATGATTTTAAATCTAAAATTGGCTGGGATGGCAAAGATGCCTTCTATTGGTTCAGTGGTTTTGCCATTGATTACAACAACTGGCTGCTTGACTTTGAGTATGTTGACTATCTGGTCGAAGATTCAACCGATGCTTTAAACAAATCCTGGTATCTGGCTTTAGGTCATCGATTTGACAAAGTGGTGCTAACCTTACATACCGAAGACTATGCGCAAGAACCAGACTATGATTTTTTAAATGGTGTGGCACATCCGGTCTTACTTGCCACAGGTAAAGGTATCCACAATGCTTTTGCCCAAAGGGAATTTGATGGTGTCGGTTTATCTGTTCGTTACGATTTCCACCCGAGCGCGGCCTTTAAAATAGATTATTTTAGCGGCACCGACACGCGCCCAGCCGTGGGGGATTATGAAATGTTGTCTTTTGGCGTTGATCTGGTGTTCTAAGGGGATAACCATGAAAAAAACCTTCATTGTCGTCAGTCTGTTTATCAGCCAACTCGCATTTGCCGAGGTCGCAGTTATAGTGCATCCATCCAATGCCAATGCGTTGGATGAAGCGGCGGTATCCAAAATATTCCTCGGGCGGGAAAAGTCCTTTGCCGATGGCAAGTCGGTGGTGCCTTTGTCGCTCGCCGAAAGTGCCCCGGCAAGCACTGCCTTTAACGATGCGGTGCTGAAAAAGTCGTCCAGTCAACTCAAAGCCTATTGGTCAAAACTGGTATTTACCGGTAAAGGCACACCACCCAAAGAAATTGCCACTGACGAAGAAATGATCAAACTGGTGGCTACCAATCCATCTTTGATTGGTTATGTTGACGCCAGTAAAGTAGACGCTTCAGTCAAAGTTGCGATGAAGTTCTGACTTTTCAGCTTTGCGGCCTGACAGGCAAAAAGGAGCTTTCACAGCTCCTTTTTTTTATTCCCGTTGAACATAACAGCGTGAGCTTATGTTGATTAACCACAAACCTGATTACGCCCCTGCGCTTTGGCTTGGTACAACAAGGTATCGGCTCTGGAAATAAGTTTGTCGTAATGGGCAAAACCGGTATTTACCGCCAGGCCAAAACTAGCAGTGATATGTAAACCCGGAGCAAGCTCATGACAATCCATTTCTGCAATAGCACAACGTAACCTTTCACACACGTCGCGCGCCTGGTCCAGATTGGTTTGGGGTAATAACAATGCAAATTCTTCGCCGCCCCAGCGGGCACAAATATCAATGTCGCGGCAATGTTGTTTAATCAGCCTCGCCAGCTGTTTTAATACCGCGTCCCCGGCCATATGCGAATAATCGTCGTTGATACGTTTAAAATAATCGATATCCATTAGCACCAGGCAGAGCGGATGCTGCAAGCGGGCAGCACGGTTAAACTCAGCGGCCAGCTGCTCGTCAAAAGCCCTGCGGTTGGCAAGCCCAGTTAAACCATCTTCCCTGGCCTGCAGGGCAAAAGCTTCAGCCTGTAGCCTGAGCTGCTCAGCTAAGCCGGACTTTTCGGTGACGACCTGACGCAGCTCAGTGGCTTGTTGCTCCAGCGCAGCGGTTTTTTCTGCGACCTGCCGGCGCAAACGTATTTCATTACGTCTTAAACTTAACATCCGGGCGCGGTAAGCCAATAAGCACAATAAAAGCAGTCCGAGTAAGGCTGAAACAATAAAGTCCATCCGCTGCCAAAACAAAGGCTTAATCACAAAATCGAACACTGCAGGCTCGGCAGACCAGTCACCATCCGGATAAGCCGCACTGACCATAAACTGATAAGCACCCGGTGTTAAATTGGTATATTCCGCCACTTGTTGTGGCCCACGCGACACCCATTCTTTGTCAAAACCCACTAACTGAGTGCGGTATTGAATACGGCTTGGCATCACATAACTTAAACCGGCAAACTGTAACTCCACCCTGCGGGTGGCGGGAGGAAAATCAGCGCGGGCGCCCTGGTATAACTGACCATCCGCACTCACCCGCTGTATTACCACAGGGGGTGTTGCCACCGCAAAATCAGCCAGTCTGGCCGGCTCCACCATGGCCACACCATGAGAAGTGGCAAACCACAAAGAACCGTCTTTTAAGGCCGCAGCCGCTGGGTTAGAACCGCCGTTACACTGGGCACTCAACATGCCATCGCTTTCACCATACAGCTCGTAACGCACCAGCTTTGCCTGCTGCCCTTCAGCAACGGCCAGCGCATCCTGCTGTTTAATGCGCAGTACCCCTCTGTTGCTGCTTAACCAGAAGTACTGATCAGATTCGGCCAGAATGGCAAAAATTTTATCAAAAGGCAGACCGGCATCCCGTCCGACCAACTGCAGCTTTTCTGTGGTCGTGTCAAAGCGCATTAAACCTCTGTCGGTTGCCAGCCAGATATCAGCAGATTGGGGCGCCTGATAAAACGCAAACACATAATGGGCATCATCATATTGTTCCAGTGGTAAACGGATGATCTTGCCATTGTGATACACAGCGCCGCCGCTCCCTGTGCCTATCCAGATTTTGCCATCCGCAGCCTGATGCAAAGCGGTGACAAACTCGCCCGGCAAACCATCTTCCATATGAAAATGTTGCATTTCACCGTCTTTCATCCGGCTTAAGCCGCCCGAACTGCCTACCCAGACGGCTCCATCGGCAAGCGGCAATAAGGCTCTGATTTCATTAGAAATCAAGCCATCTTCCCTGTCATATTGCGCCACCAGCTTGTTGCCTCTGAACCGCAACACCCCTTCGGCATAAGTGCCGGCCCAGACATCACCGTCCGGCCCTGCAGCCAGACTTAATACCGACACCGGCTGGTTATTCACACCGGGTATCTCTTCAACCTGTTGCCCGGCAGCGCGGTTTAAGCCGTTACTGGTGCCGACCCAAACCGAACCGTCCTGATGCTGCAACAAGGTTCTTACATAGTTATCGCTTAACCCTTTATCGATGGTCAGATTGGTAAAAGGCGTGTCCTTGAGCCTGAGCACTCCGCCGTTGGTACCTATCCAGATACTGAGTTCTTTGTCCTGCCACAGTGCCAATACCCTGTTGTTAGGCAAACCTTCGGCAACGGTCAGCTGTTCAAGCCCAAGCTCCGACAAACGCCACAAACCGCGGTTAATGGTGCCTATCCAGATATTCTGCTGCGCATCCAGCATCAGGGTTGCCACAGCAATACCGGCAAGTCCGGCATCTAGTGGCACAAATACATCACCGTCACGGCGGTAAACGCCTTGTTCGGTGCCAACCAGCAGCTGACCCTGAGCATTTTGTGCTAAAGCAAAAGTGGAAGTCACAGGCAAACCGGACGTCGATTGCACTAACTTAAAATCAGGCACATCGGCATTGGGATCAAACCAATACAAGCCTTGTTGTGTGGCCAGCCAAATCAAGCCTTGTTTGTCTTGCAACAAACGGTATATCACCGACGAAGCCAACCCCTCTTTGGTGTTAAATTGCCGGGTCTGGCCATTTTGTTGTTGCAAAAACAAGCCACCACCTTCAGTGGCTATCCAGAGGTTGCCGTTTTTATCTTTAATCAGGTCATTAATTAATGTGCCGATAGCCGGCAGATGCTGCCAGGCGCCATTTCGCACCAGCGCCATACCGCCACGCGAGCCGCCAAGCAATAAGTCGCCATTGTCATTGAGGTTAAAAGCGCGGATCCCGGCATCGGGTAAGCCGGTTTGAGGGGTGCGGCCAAACACGGTAAAGTTACGGCCATCATAACGGGCGGCACCTTCCCAGGTGGCAAACCACAAATAACCGTCATTACTTTGGGTAATGGCATTAATGGTGTTGTGGGGTAAACCATCGCGGGTGGTCAGGCTTTCGCGAAAATAATCGGCCAGTGCTGTCGTGCGCGCCAAAGCACCGGCGCTGCCTACAGCACACAAAAAAATCAAAAAAGACCGGAAAATAAACTGCATGGGCGAGGAAATCACCGCTTTACAACAACTAAGATAGTTTTACCTTAGCGCAAAACAGGGGCGAAGCGCCAGTAGCTTATCAGATTAGCGCAGGTGGTGGTCAGTCCGGCTTTGTTTCAAAGCGGGCTGTGGATTCACGCACCACCAGCGTTGGCGCAACTTTGGCCGCCACGTTCCCGGCAGCTTTGCTGTTGTGTTCAATATCCATAATGATTTTGCTGGCCGCCAGCTGTGCCATTTGCCGCACCGGACGGCGAATCGTCGTCAGCGCCGGGATCACCCGTGAAGCCAATAAGTTATCATCAAAACCCGCAACGGATAGCTGGCCCGGTATCGCAATCCCTAAATCATGGGCGGCCTTGAGCACCCCAGCAGCCATCTGATCGTTATTGGCAAAAATAGCCGTTGGCAGCGGTTGTTGGCTGAGCAACTGACGTGCACATTCGATACCGGTTTCGTAGCTGTTGTTGCCTTCCACCACCCAATGTGGTTTTAACGCAATCCCATAAGCAGAAAGCCCAAGCTGAAAACCTTCCATCCGCTCGGTGG
>JAYRUI010000317.1:0-4467 GCA_041919175.1 Rheinheimera sp.
AGCTATCCACCGTAATAGAGACGCTGGGCGACACCAGATAACCGTCACGCAGTAAATTTTCCAGCTGCTCTTTGGCCCCTTGTTGGGTTAAGCCGGTCATTTTTACACTGCCAAGCAGCGGCATATCAATAAAACCCTGCTGACTGATTTGGGCAGTCACAGATAAATCAGGCTCCTGGTACACGCTGATTTTTATCGTGTCGCCCGGGCCAAACTGATAACCATGCAATACTGACACATCAAGAGCCCACAAAGGCGAGCACCATAACAGTAACCACAACAGCGGCAGCTTTACCATAAGCAGCTCACTTGCCAGAACACTTCAGTGCGCACTTTCTGGGCAGCGCCATTGTCACGCTGCACCGACCTTTGCAGCTTAAGTTGCTGCTGCCAGGCGCTGCTGAGCTGCCATTGCCAGTCAAGTGCCAGCTCCAGTCGGCGTCTTTGTAATTGCTGCTGATCTAAAGCAGATAAACGCCGGCCTGCAGTCAGCGCAAAGCTGTGAGCATCAGTCCATAAATAACCTAAGTTTGCGCTATATAAAGTGTCGAGCTGGCTGACACTATCAGTTGCATAAGACAGTACCGAATTGCGGCTGCTCAGCAGCTGCAACTGCCATTGTTCAGACACTTGCCACAGATTTTCAACCTGCCAGAAACTGCCACTGCTGTTCTCTGCGCCAGTGTCACGCCAGAATTGCCCCAGCACCAGCCTGAACAACTGACTGCCGCCCCAATGGCTCGACCAACCGGCACCCAGTTGTTGTAACTCTGATGCAGTTTGCCACTGATGCTCACGTCTGACTTGGGCATTCAATAATAACGAGGTGTTTTCGTTTAGCCTGTGGCCGTAATCAGCCTTGATAAAATTGGCTTCAAGTTCAGTGATCATCTCGCCCTGACTTTGCTGATCGTTTAAATCACGACCCAGATGTACCACCAGGTTTTGTTTGTCCGGCTCACGCCCGAGTTGCAACGACAACTGCAATAACTTTTGTTCAGCAGTCAGGCTTTGTTGCTCTGCAGGCAAAAATTCTGCTTTGCCGGAGCCTGCCAGCAATAATTCGCGTTGCACTCTGGTGTGCAGCGTCACATCGACCGTATCAGACAAAAATATTTTCAGCGCTGGCGCAAACTGATAGTCAGTCGCATTCAATGCCGAATATTCGTGATAATGACGGGACTTAATAGTGGCAGGCAAAGCAAGGCCATAACCTTCAAATAAACCAAGCCAGTCGTACTGCAACACTGCAGCAGCACTTTGATCGGTTGTTTTACTATCGGCCTGGTTATAAAGGTTGGAGTTGTGAACAACTTCTAACGAAGTGCGGATATTGTGTTTAGCTTCATCCCACTCACCGGCAGTAACCTCACTGCCACATAGCAACAAATACGCTGAAAATACAAAAAGATACTGCCTAAACATCGGATCCACTCTTGAAAAAAATAAAACATCCCTATTTCGTTTTTATTTTTCCATTAGCTCGATAGTAAAGCAGATTTGCATAAAGTTAAAGGCTTTAACAATTTTCATCTTGTTAACTTTCCACTGACGGTGTAGCCATGTTTTTTTTGCTGAAAATATCAGCAATACTTTGCTTGTTCTTGTTGCCAATACAGAGAATAATCAAGCATGGAAGGTGCGTTGCTACGGAGTCACAGGATGTTCAGGCGTCAATGGTGTTTTATTGCAGCTTTGTGTTGTTGTGTTGTGCTGAGCCACAGTGTAACCGCCACGGAAAAAATGCGTTTTGTGCTTTATTATCCCCAGGTACCGCCTTATATGTACCAGCAACCAGGCGCTCAGCAGGTGGTTGGTTTAGTGCCGGAACTACTGAACGCTTATTTTCGCAATGAACAGGTTCAGATTGAATTTGTCATCGATAACCGCCGCGGCGCTGAGCACAGGTTATACAGCGGTGATGTTGACGCTATGCTGCTGGCGCCGGAATGGACTGAACATCCGGAACAACTTATTTTTTCTGATGCTTTGCTGCAACACAAAGACTTTTTGTTTTCATTGCGCCCTTTTGCCAAAAACAGTCAGGTGCGTGACTGGCTGACAGACAAATCAGTGTGTACCCGGCAATATTATGTTTATCAGGCACTGGAACCCTTTTTCCGCCAGCACGGCACCAGTCGTATTGATGCTTCGAGCGAACTGGCGCAAATGAAGATGTTGCGCAGTGGCCGTTGTGATTATGCCTATTTAAACGAACATGTCGCCCGTTGGCTACAACAACATCAGCTGGCAAATATCCAGTTATATCAATCTCCTGTTGCATTTGGCGAGGTGGCTTTACGGGTGGCATTTCACCCGAAATGGCAACCTTACCTGGAGGGGGTTAATCAGTATCTGGAACAGCAACGCCAGCAAGGTGCTATCCGCGAAAAACTGGATTTTTATATTCAGAAACAATAAAGGCAAAGGTAAAAGCAGGTAAAAACAAAAACGCCGGTCATACCGGCGTTTTCTTTTGTCGCCAGGCCAAAAGGGTCGCTGGCGCTCAATAACAGGTTAAATCTTAAACTGAGCCACCACCTGACGCAGTTCGCTGGACGAGCCATTCAGCGAATTGGCTTCAGCAGTCAGCTCAATGGCATGGCCAGCGGTGTTATCCACCAGACTGGTGATTGAATGCAAACTGCGGTTAATGTCATCGGCCACTATGGTTTGTTGCTCTGTTGCAACAGCAATCTGCGTACTTTGCTCCTGTACTACCACTATGGCCTTACTGATGGCTGACAGCGCCTGCTGCATGGCCTGAGCCCGCTCTGTGCTGACTTCAGTCTGACTGCGACCGCGTTCCATTACAGTTTCAGCTTGTTTGGCAATTTGCTGCAGTTTTTCAACCATACGGCGGATATCATCAGTGCTGTCGCGGGTGCGGCCAGCCAGGGACCGGACTTCATCTGCCACCACGGCAAAACCACGCCCCTGCTCACCGGCACGGGCGGCTTCAATTGCTGCGTTCAGTGCCAGTAAGTTGGTTTGTTCGGCAATACCTTTAATCACATCCACAACAGTACCGATATTTTCTGATTCTTTGGCAAGCCCCATCACCACTTGTACGGCTTCCAGCATACTGCTGTCGAGCTCACGCATATCTTTAACCGCGAGTTCAGACAATTTAAAACCATCCTGCCCTTGTTGCTGGGCATGGGAGGCGGCGTCACTGGTCGACTGAGCGTTATGGCTGATTTCCTGCACCGTAGCCGCCATTTCGGTGACAGCAGCAGACACCGAATCAATCTGCTGTTTGCTTTGCTGAATTTCCTGATTGGTTAGCGCTGCGACCTGATTCAGGTGCTGACTGGAACTTTGCACCTGATGCGCCTGTTGCTGTGTCATTTGCAGCGACTGGCGTAACTTGCCAACAAAGGTATTAAAATGTGTTGCCAATTCACCCACTTCATCCTGCTGGTCAATAGCAATAGTGCGGGTTAAGTCACCGTCACCGCTGGCAATGTCACGCATGGCGGCAGTTAAATTTGTCAGTGGTTTGGTGATAAGACCTGTGCTCAATAAAATCATCGCTGTAATAATGCCGAGCATCAGCAGCGTTGCCAGCAACGCCCAGTTGATAGACGACTGTATCGGACCATCAATCAGCTCAGCCGGCACTAAAATACCCACCAACCAGGCCATTTTTGGGAAATCCAGCGTCACAGGTTGCACTGCAACATAAAAACTCTTGCCCTGAAAACTGACCGGAAAAAAACCAGCCTTACCGGTTTTGGCTGCCGCAGCAATATCAGCAAAGCCTTTAGTCTCTTCGAGCTTTTTATCAAAATCAGCAATAGCATCATTGGTTTTAAACTCTACGCCTTGCTGCGCAGGGAAATGCACTATCTGGCCTTTGTCATCCAGTAAAAACGGCAGGCCCTGGCCTTGATAACGGATAGTGTCAACCTGATCGCCCACTTTGTTGATATGTAAATCAACACCACCGACCCCAAGCAAAGTGCCGTCCGGCAAATACACTGGCCCTTCCACCACGGCCGAAACTATACCTGTAGTGAAGTCCGCTGACGGGGAACCTAAAAAGAAGGCATTGTGCTTCATTGTTTCCTGATACCAGGGACGCTGACTGGCAAAATAACCTTTTGTCACATCTCCGGCATTGGGGCCGTCTTTATCCACACCTGTGCGTGAATCTTCGCGGAAATATTCATCAGAGCGGGTTAACGCAAAAAATGCCGACAAGATGGCCGGATCGCTGCCACTGACGGTTTTAAAAGTCTGGTTAATCTGTTCATAACCCGCCAGGCCATTTAATTCAGTGCCACGGCCCGGATAATTCAAAAACCATTGCTGAAACTGCGGTGCATGTAAAAAAGTGCGGGCTACCTGGGCATAACCTGCAAAAAACTTCCCGACAGCAACCGCCTCTTTTTGCATCAGAGCATCCACATCCGACTCCACCTGGAGCCTGGTTTGTGTTGCCAGATGACTGACCACAAAAAT
>JAYRUI010000318.1:0-4457 GCA_041919175.1 Rheinheimera sp.
TATTCCAGTGCAGTGCCGATGGTATTAGTTATGGTTCCTGTACCGGTTTTTACAAAGGCCGTTGGAGATTTACCCCACCCAGTGAACAGCCACTGTTATTGTTGTCCTTGTTAGGTGGTGCGTTTTTTGATCAGGTGGCAGTGGTATTTAAAGGGGGCAACAGTTTCCTTATGTACACTTTCAGTCTGGAAAATATGGGGCTGGCCCCCATCCTGGCAGGTGAAACCAAGTTTGAGTTTGGTGGTACCTTTGATTTAACGGGTAAATTGCTGGCGGGGAACGGTACAAATACAGCAGGTATTTCCAACGTCAGCCTGTGGGCCCGTGACCCCTTCCTGCCAACTCAGGTGTCTGAACCAGGCTATCTGGCCCTGTTAGGTTTAGCGCTGCTGGCGTTGTACCGCCGTCGTCGGCTGCAATAAAGTTGTTGCTGCGTAAGTGATTGTTTTAAAGCCATAGCTCGTGAAAAGATCCCAGTGCCTGCTAACACTGGGATCTCCCCCCCTCCAGGAATTAATTGTTTGAAAAGTAACCGTTTTCATGCGGCTGCATCTTTGTTTCTGACATCTTTACATTTAGTTACGACTGTAAATTTTATTGCTTTGACCTATTGCAGTCATGATTGCAATGTGTCATTTGTTGAGCGCTATCTAATGTAGAGATTGCGTTAGATAACCAAAATAAAGCGGCAGGATGCCTGATAACAACATCAACACCCTTGGAATATGCAACAGGAATCGAAGTTATGAATTTCAAAAAAATCGCTCCATTGGCTGCAGCAGTGCTGGCGGCAGTAAGTTATACCCAGGCCGCTCAGGCGTCGGATCGGGTGATCCTGCAAGTTGACAATGCCAACAAAGGTATTGTGACCGCTTTAACCCGCCAGTTAGGTGGTGAAGTAAAACTGGAAGCTGATGGATTTATCTCAGTGCAGTTTGAAGGTAAATCTTTTGACGACATCAAAGGTATTTTAAAAAACCCACATATCAAACTGGTGGAAGAAGATTTTAAACGTACGCCCATGGCGTTGTATAACGATGACGCCGGCAACCCAATGGTTGATCAGCTGACGCCTTATGCTGTGTATCAGTCGCAGGTAAAACAAGTTGCTTTTAACCTGGGCGCAGCACCAAAAGTTTGTGTCATTGACTCAGGTCTGGATCGCTCCAACGTCGATTTCGAATGGGGCAGCATCACAGGTGACAATGACAGCGGCACTGGCAGTTGGGACGTGAACGGTGGCCCACATGGGACTCACGTGGCAGGTACTATAGGCGCAGCTGATAACGGCGTGGGTGTTGTGGGTATGGCGCCGGGCGTGCCAATGCACATTATCAAAGTATTTAACGCTGAAGGCTGGGGTTATTCGTCAGATCTGGCTTATGCAGCACAAAAATGTAAAGCAGCTGGCGCCAAAATTATCAGCATGAGCTTAGGAGGTGGCGGTTCTAACACCACGGAATCAAACGCATTCCAGAGTTTTGTCGATGGTGGTGGTTTAGTGGTGGCAGCAGCTGGTAACGACGCTAACAACGTGCGTTCATATCCTGCAGGTTACACCTCCGTGATGATGGTTGGTGCCAACGATGCCAACAACAATATCGCGGATTTTTCTCAGTTCCCAAGCTGTACCACAGGTTCTGGCAAACGTGTAACCACTGATGAAAAAATCTGTGTGGAAGTAACAGCAGGTGGTGTTGATACGCTGTCAACTTATCCTGCAGGTATGGCTACTGTTGCCAGCCTGAGCACCAACAATGGTGCTTTTGCTTCTTCCGCCATGGAAAACGTCGGCACCTCGTCTGGCGCAACCTTCTTTATGGGCACAGCTGAAGCTGTAAACTCAGGCGCAGCCGGTAAAATCTGTCTGATTGACCGTGGTGTGATCTCTTTCCATGACAAAGTGAAAAACTGCCAGACCTCAGGCGGTATCGGTGCCATTCTGATCAACAACACAGCTGGCATGTTATACGGCACTCTGGGTGAAGGCACTGCCAACACCACCAGCATCCCTGCTGTCGGTGCTGCTTTTGAAGATCGTGCAGCGCTGCTTGCTGCCACTTCAGCCACTATTGCCATTGAAGGTGGTGATTACGGTTATATGAGCGGAACGTCCATGGCAACGCCAGCTGTTTCAGGTGTGGCGGCGCTGGTATGGTCTAACCATCCTACCTGTACCGGTGAGCAAATCCGTTCGGCCTTAAAAGCAACGGCGAAAGACTCAGGCGCAGCGGGTAAAGACGTGTACTTCGGTTACGGTATTGTGCAGGCCAAAGCGGCGCATGATTATCTGGTTGCCCGTGGTTGTGGTACTTCGGGCGGCACCGGCATTACCCTGTCTGCGGTATCTTACAGCAGCAAGGGTAAGCGTCTGGTTGACCTGAAGTGGGCAAATGCCACCGGCAGTTCTGTGGATGTTATCCGCAATAACGTGAAACTGGTGACCACAGCCAACGACGGTTTACATACAGACACCTTGTCGGTTCGCGGCACTTACAGCTACAAAGTGTGTAACGCCGGTACCACAGTATGTAGTTCTGCTCAGACAGTGGTTTATTAACCACTGTTGAGAACACAGTGTTTACGAAGAGGGTAAACACCTTTATGACCTCACTGCCTGCAGTGTTGTCATAATCCAAGTTGTTGTTAACTTCAAAGGCAGCCTGTAGGCTGCCTTTTTTTATGATTCAAAATAGAGTCTTGACTGAATGATGTTATTGTTCCCTCTGTGAATTGGCTGAGGCGGTGCAAAGAACTTTGTGTCTGAAGTGAGAGCATCGCAGCCAGCACTGCGGCAATAAAACACCAACAAGGAATGATGCATGCTGAAGGTATTGCTGGGCGTGTCCCGCTGGAATTTCCTGAGTTTAACCTTGATCACTGTGGCGCTGGCCGCTGTGACAGCCCGTTTTCAGGGCGCTGTATTGCAACCTTTGCAGTTGAGTCTGGTGCTGCTGCTGGCGCTTTGTGCCCATATCAGCGTGAATGCGTTTAACGAATATTTTGATTTTCGCTCCGGCCTGGACCTCCTGACAACCCGCACCCCTTTTAGTGGCGGTAGCGGCACTCTGGTGCAACAACCCGGTTATGCAAAGGCGGCATTGATGCTGGCTGTGGTCACTTTAATTCTGGTGGTGGGCATAGGGCTTTATCTGACCTGGCAGCTCGGACTTCAGGCCTTGTGGATTGGCATCCCCGGAGTGTTTCTGGTGTATGCCTATACCCAATATCTGCAGCGCTGGCCATTATTGTGTTTATTGTCGCCCGGTCTTGGTTTTGGCCTCTTGATGTTTGTGGGGGCGGTCTGGGCATTCGGGGCGCAGCCGACTGCCGGCACCGGCGTTATTGCGGCTATTCTGCTGATGTTATGCAGTAACTTATTGTTACTGAATCAGTTTCCGGATATCGAAGCGGACAGCCAGGTGGGCAGAAGACATCTGCCTATCCTGCTTGGGTTAGCGCGCAGTGCCCGGCTTTTTGTAGCTTTTTATCTGTTGGTTTATCTGCTGGTTTGTGCCGCTGTGTGGCTTGGCGTTTTGCCCTTGTTCTGTCTCAGTATGCTGCTGACGCTGCCGGTATTTTTGCTGTTATGGCATAAGCTCAGCACAGCAATCCGGCAAAACAGCGATTTAGTGCCCGCTTTGGCGCTGAATGTGCTGCTGGTGCACTTATGTCCTTTGTTGTTGCTGCTGGCCTTGTACTGGAGCTAAGCACTTTTGCAGTGTCATTGTGGTTGCGGCCTGCATAACTGGCATGCAGGCCGGTCGCTTTAGTTAACGGTGCAGATCGCCGGCTTGTTCCGGCTGATACACAATAGCGTTGATGCGGATTTTTTGCGCCGGATCAGCAGGCGTAGGCCATGCAATTTCATCACCGACCGCCAGACCCAGAATGGCGCTACCCACAGGTGCCAGTACCGAAATTTTTTCGCCACTCTGATCTAAATCCTTTGGATACACCAAAGTGAAAGTTTGGGGTTGTGACGAAAGGCCCACACTAAATTGCACTGTGCTGTTCATGGTGACCCGGTCGGGCGGCATTTCAGCAGGTTCAACAATAACGGCCCTGTCCAGTTCCTGTTCCAGTAGTTCCACTTCCGGGCTGTGGGGTGGCAACTGGCTGAGCAAATGCTCAAGTCTGGCAATATCAAGGCTGGATAACATAATGTCTGGTTTTTGCTGCATAACAGCTCCTGTGTTAGTTGTGTTGGTGTTGTGTTAGTTAAATTTTCATTTGTGTCAGTGCAAAACAACTGCAGTTGAGTGCGTTAAAAATCCGGGAAATCCCCTGAAATTCTCATTGTTATCTGCGGGAGTTTTATTGTTTTTGCTTGTTGAAGGTCAGCGCTTTGACCATCACAACGGGTATAAATTCAGGACAGGCCGGCGCTGCCTGAAGCGCCGGCTCAGGCAGGGCAGATAACGGGCAGAACAGCGGCTAAGGCTGCTGGAAAAATA
>JAYRUI010000319.1:0-4445 GCA_041919175.1 Rheinheimera sp.
GTATCCAACTGACACAAAAGATGCCAACAAACCTTATAAATTGCGTCTGATGTATGAAGCCAACCCAATGAGCTTTTTAGTTGAGCAAGCCGGTGGCGTCAGTTCCACTGGTTATCAGCGGATCATGGACATTCAGCCAACTGACATTCACCAGAGGGTCGCGGTGATCCTGGGTTCTAAACACGAAGTGGAAACCTGTTTGAAGTATCATCAGGCATAAAGTTCTTGCTATATAGGACTAATAGCGCAAGGTAAAACCATAGCCATTTTAAATGCCGTCGTTATAATAGGCGGCATTTTTTAAACATCATTTATCTTAAGGAACTAACATGAGCCTGAGTCTGGTACCCGCAGGTAAAAACCTGCCTGACGAAATTAACGTCATCATCGAAATTCCGGCCAATGCCGATCCAATCAAATATGAAGTGGATAAAGACAGCGGCACCGTCTGGGTTGACCGTTTTATGTCAACACCAATGTTCTATCCGTGCAACTATGGTTTTGTAAACCATACGCTGAGCCTGGACGGAGATCCGGTAGACGTATTAGTACCAACGCCATACCCACTGGTACCGGGCGCTGTGATTAAATGCCGCCCTGTTGCTGTATTAAAAATGGCTGATGAAGCCGGTGAAGATGCCAAGGTATTGGCAGTACCAATCAGCAAACTGACTAAAATTTACGACCATATCCAGGACATCAATGACGTGCCGGAACTGTTGAAACAGCAAATCCAGCATTTCTTTGAACGTTACAAAGAATTAGAGCCAGGTAAGTGGGTAAAAGTAATTGGCTGGGGCGACAAAGCTGAAGCCAAAGCTGAAATCAGCACGTCATTTGAGCGCGCTCAGCAAAAATAATCAGCTGCATTGAAGCGGAATGATGAAACAATCCCTGGCTTGCCGGGGATTTTTTTATGCCTCAGCAAACAGAGTCTCTCAAAATAGTGCCCCATTTAGAAACCACAACAAACTAATTTAGAAACAAACAGACTACAGAATCAGATAATTCATTCTTTATATTCAGAATTTTGTCGCATTGCTTGATTTCTTGCAGCATTGTGGCTATTTGCTGACTATACTAGAAACGTTTTTAAAATAGTCATTTATAAACAATTCCTTCCGGTTTGTTTTCTACAGGGGTAAGCGTGTATGGAGTTTTTGCAACGCCTTTCGATTGCGAAAAAAATTTATTTAATACCCTTCATCGGTACGATCAGCTTTGTTATCTACCTGGTGTTGGCCACTGTTACTGCACTGAATAACGTCAAAACGCTGGAAAGCACCAGAGACATTCAGTTCCCGGTATTGCAGGCAGCGGAAAATGGTCTGGTTGCCCTTGAACGTGTTAAAGAATCTCTGGCAAGTGCGGTCACTACAGGTGACGAAGAAGCACTGAAGACTTCCAATTCATTTGCCGATCAGCTGAAAAAACAACTGAATCAGGTGGGCATGCTGGATTCTAATCTAAATAAAGAACTAAGCCCTATTTTGAGTTCTTTTGAGGGTTATTATGCGGTGGCTTATCAAGTTTCTCAGGAAATGGTGAGCAACACAGCCGATATGGCCACCATTGGCGAACGCTCGCAAAAAATGAATGCGGACTATGACAATACAGTGAAAAAACTCACTGAGTTCCGTGATATTCAACTGAAGCACTTTAAAGCATCCATTGATGATGCCAACAATCAGGCCAGCACCTTAATTACCGTCGGTATAATGATGGGTGTCATTACCACACTGGTGCTCTTTGGGACCGCAGTGCCGGTAGTCAGCGGCATTAACAACAGCCTTGGTAATATCATTCGTTCATTAAAAGACTTAGCCAAAGAAGACGGCGACCTGACGGTGCGTATCGAAACCAAATCTAAAGATGAACTGGGTGATTTAGCCTTCTGGTTTAACTCTTTTATGGAAAAACTGCAGGGCGTGGTGAAAGAAATTGTGAACACCGCTCTGCCTTTATCTTCTCTAGCCAAAGACTTACATCAGTTAACCGACGACACCAATAAAACCATTGCAGTACAACGTCAGGCCGCTGAGCAGGCCAAATACGCTGTGGACGACATGAGCAGCAGCGTCATTGCTGAAGCCAGCAGTGCCAATGAAGCCTCCAGTGCGGCCAACGACTCCAACAATGCAGCAGATCGTGGCCAGCAAACCGTTGGTGTGACAGTCAACAATATCCGTCAACTGGCTGCCAATGTGCAGGAAGCTTCGGAAGTTATCCTGAAACTGGAAACTGATGCCAATCAGGTAGGCGCAGTGCTTGATGTGATCAAAGGTATTGCTGAACAAACCAACCTGCTGGCGCTGAACGCTGCTATTGAAGCTGCACGTGCTGGTGAACAGGGCCGTGGTTTTGCCGTGGTTGCTGATGAAGTGCGTACTCTGGCATCCCGCACACAAAAATCAACAGAAGAAATTCAGAAGACCATTGAACAACTGCAATCTGCAGCCCGCTCTGCAGTGCAAAAAATGCAACAAAGTACAGTGCAGGCCGATCAGAGTGTGACTTCGGCGAATCAGGCCGGCGAATCACTGCAGGTGATCACCACCAGTATCCGCCGTATCCGCGAAATGAATCAACACATTGCTGCAGCCACTGAAGAGCAACAAAGCATGGCAGGCACTATTGTTGGCCATGTGGTGGAAATTGTGAAACACACTGAACACAGCTCGCAAAGTGCAGGCCATATTGCCAAAGCATCCCGCGAACTGGCCAATCTGGCACAAAATCTGGAAAGCATCGCCCGCTTGTTCAGGGTTTAAATGCCTCACTGAACGATGAAAAGGCGCCATTGGCGCCTTTTTTATTGCCTTAGCAACAATAAAAAATACCCCAGCTCAAAGAGTCTGATAATGAAGGATGTAGCGTCGCGTTGAAATCAGGCCGCACCACAAATAAAAAAACCACCTGCATTGAAGGTGGTTTTTTGGGTTGTATCAGCTAACAGAATTACTCAGATTTTTTGTTAACCTGCGCCAATCCTTGCTTTAGGAATGGCAACAACTCATGAGTCGGCATCGGTTTGGCATACATAAAACCCTGAACTTCATCACAGCCCATCGCCTTCACTGCGTCGGCCTGTTCCTGAGTTTCAATACCTTCAGCGATAGTGGCTAACCCCAGTTTTTTGCCAAGATGGATAATGGTTTCCGCAATCACTGCACCGTTTGGCAGTGCAAAATCACGGATAAAAGCTCTGTCCACTTTAATGCGGTCCAGCGGCAGTTGCTGTAAATAACTCAGGCTGGAAAAGCCGATGCCAAAATCATCAATAGCCACCTTAATACCGTGCATTTTTAGCCGGTTTAGGGATTCAATCACAATTTTAGGTTCGTCCATCACCACTGATTCGGTAATTTCCAGCTCCAGCAGTTCAGGCGCAACCTGATATTTTGCCACACAATCTATAACTGACTGCACAAACAACGGGTTACGGAACTGTGGCATCGACACATTCACCGCAATGCGCATATCAGACAGCCCCTGCGACTGCAGGTACTTAATTTGCTGGCAGGCTTGCTGGATAACCCAGGCGCCAATCTCAACTATTAATCCTGAATATTCCGCCAGCGGAATAAAGACAGCAGGAGAAATATAACCACCCAGCCCTGTGGGCCAGCGCAATAAGGCTTCCATACCAATCACCTGATTGGTATGCAAGGATATTTGCGGTTGATACCACAACTGCAGCTTATCCTGACTAAAATCCTGCCTCAGAGTGCGGAGCAAAGCCAAACGTTCGGCCATCTGCTCTTCCATTTCACTGCTGTAATATTCAAAATTCTGTGACAGGTTCTTTTTGGCCCGGTTTAACGCTATATACACATGTTTTAAAATGCCAAGACCTTGTTTAGCTGTATCACTAAGCCGGCAAAAACCAAGAGTGGCGTTGATTTGTAAGGCATGTTCGGACGCCTGAAACGGTTGATTAAACACCGCATTAATAGCACCTGGCGTTAACACATCTTCCGGACCAATGAGACCAAAAACGTCTGCACCAATACGGCCAATCTGCGCCACATCACCAAATTGCTCAACTAAACGACGGGTGACCGCAATCAGTAGTTCGTTACCAACTTCCTGGCCAAGACCATCATTCACATCAGAAAAATGGTCAATATCAATCAATACAGCGACGTTATTGCCAGGATCCAGCCGCCTTGTTTCCTGCAGCAGCTGGGTAAATTCATTCCGGTTTGGCGTTTTTGTTAAAGGGTCGATATAAGCGGCGTGCTTTAATTGCTGAAACAAGGTGACGTTTTCATAACCAATTGAAATGTTGCTTAAAAATACTTCAATCAGTTGACGGTCAAAATCTTCAATAGGCCTGTTAGTTTCAATATAAACTGCTGCACTATGTTCGGCATTGCCCAGATACAACACGGTATCAAAACCAGTAAATATATGACGCTTCTGCTGCAGACACTGCAAAATTT
>JAYRUI010000320.1:0-4443 GCA_041919175.1 Rheinheimera sp.
CGACTTTTTTCCACAGCAGCGGCGATACCATAAAACCCACAACACGGTCTAAAAAACGGCGGGCTTGCTGGGCGTTTACGCGGTCGACATTGACCTGACCTGGTTCAACAAAGGCATTCTTAATGGCATTTTGGGTGATTTCGTTAAACACCACCCTTTTGAATTTTTGCTCTTCACCGCCGATGATCTGTTGCAAATGCCATGCAATAGCTTCTCCTTCGCGGTCTAAGTCCGTTGCAAGATAAACAGTGTCGGCTTTTTCAGCTAAAGCTTTGAGTTCTTTAACAACTTTCTCTTTACCAGGCAGAATTTCGTAACGGGCTTTCCAGCCGTTTTCCGGATCGATGCCCATGCGATCGACCAGCGCCAGATATTCTTTCTGCGCTTTTTCCAGTTTTACGTCTTTTTTGCTTTTTTCTTTGTCTTTATTGCTGCTGGTTGGCAAGTCGCGGATATGTCCCACGCTACTTTTTACAATAAAATCATTACCTAAATATTTATTAATTGTTTTAGCTTTTGCCGGTGATTCGACTATTACCAGTGATTTCGCCATCGTTGTTCCGAGATCCCTAAACTTTGGTGGGCATTCTACATGTCTTTTTAACGTATATCCGCAAACTGAAGTTGTGACAAGTGAATAAACTCATTATTATTCGGTTGACCCTGTCTTTACAGGGTTATTTTGCTGAATAAATCAGCAAAATAAAAATGAAGCAATCCAATAACGGCCGCAAAAACAATAATAACAGTGCCCCTTCCCAACTGAAGGAATAAAGCAAAAATGAAGTATTTTGAAGCAAACTTTGATGGCTTAGTTGGGCCAACGCATAACTATGCCGGTTTATCTATCGGTAACGTTGCGTCACTCAACAACGCTAAAAACACATCCAGCCCAAAACAAGCCGCTTTGCAGGGCCTGCAAAAAATGAAAGCACTGGCCGATTTAGGCATGGTGCAAGGGGTATTAGCACCACAAGAAAGGCCCGACGTTTATACATTACGCCGGCTCGGTTTTAGTGGTTCAGACGCCGAAGTTATTGCCAAAGCCGCAAAACAAGCGCCCTCTGTGTTCAGAGCTGTTTGTTCAGCGTCCAGTATGTGGACAGCAAACGCTGCAACCATTTCACCCAGCAAAGATACCCAGGACGGCAAAATTCACTTTACCCCGGCCAATCTGACCAACAAGTTTCACCGTTCGTTAGAGCCTGAAACTACTGGCCGGATTCTAAAAGCCATGTTTAATAATGAACGCCATTTTAGTCATCACCAGCATCTGCCGGACAATGACCATTTTGGTGACGAAGGCGCAGCCAACCACACCCGTTTATGTAGTGAATATGGTGAAACCGGCGTGGAATTGTTTGTCTTTGGCCGTTACGCCTTTGATTACAACAAACCTGCTCCGCGTAACTTCCCTGCCCGTCATACTTTTGAAGCCTGTGAAGCCGTAGCGCGCCTGCACGGTTTGTCGGATGACAAAGTGGTGTATATCCAGCAAAGCCCTGAAGTGATTGATCAGGGGGTGTTCCACAATGACGTTATCGCAGTGGGTAACCAGAATGTGCTGTTTTACCATCAGCAGGCTTTTGTCGACAGCAGCCTGAAACTGGATGAGGTAAAACGCAAGTTTGGTGATAAATCAGAGTTACATCTGATTGAAGTATTGGATCACGAAGTGACAGTACAACAAGCCATCCAGACTTATTTGTTTAACACTCAGGTCATTACCCTGCCGTCCGGTGAAATGGCCATTATTGCGCCGACTGAATGCCGCGATCATCCGCAAGTTGCTGCTTATTTAGAGCAGTTAACCGGCCGTGGCACACCCATCCGTCAGGTGCATTATTATGATGTAAAACAAAGTATGAGAAACGGTGGTGGCCCTGCTTGCCTGCGTTTACGTGTGGCTATGAGCGAAGCAGAAAAACAGGCGGTCAACCCCAATGTGCTGCTGAATGATGCTTTGTTTAACCGGCTGAATTTATGGGTAAACACCCATTATCGTGATGAAATTTCAGAAGCAGATTTAGCAGATCCTTTGTTACTGAATGAATCGCGCACTGCGCTGGATGAACTAACTCAGATTTTACAATTGGGTTCGGTTTATCAGTTCCAGCGTTAAATATGTCATTGATAAAATCGTTTTATAAAAAAAGCCGCAGTTTAACCTGCGGCTTTTTTTATAAACACTGCTCTTCACTAAGCAAAAGGCTACCTAGGTAGCCTTTCTTATTTCGGTAACCTTTACTTCTGATAGGTTATAAACGGTAGCAAGGCTGAAACTCGTTGACGAAGGTTCTGTATATATCTCCTTCAGCAACTTGAGTAAGGCCAGAGCTGGTCGCTACACCATAAGGGTTTGCTATTGGTGAACTGGATTCAACGACGACATCAGAGCGTGCATAACCTAACTTGAAGGTACGTGAAGTAATGTTTTCTGTACCGACAATATTTCCTGAAGATACAACTAAATCTACGTCAACCCAAGGAGCGTACTCCCTTGGATATTGCAGATAAAACAACGCGATACCCTGACTGTTTGAGGTCACAACTGATGCTTCACCTGAAGCGCTGCCATAAGCAACGGCAACGTTGCCTGGCGTCAGCATACCATCACGGTTATTATCTTCGAATTTATCAGCATCCAAAATACCATTGCGGTTTTATCTTCATTCAGACAAGTCATACCTTCGATTGAACTTTCAGGCGCGAGTGTCGAGTAAATTGGCGTCCAATTGATAAATGCACCCACTTCAGGATTTCTTGTCCATTTACCTAAATAATAGCGCTTTGGATAAACCTGCACATTTAAACGTTGGTTTGCAACCGGATTACCGGCAGCATCAGTCACAACAATAGCAAACTGCTGCTGATACAATGTTTGTTCTTTTTTCTCTATTTCGTTACCTGTACCAAAGCGGTAAAACAGGGTGCGTTCACCAACAACAATGGTTGTTTGCCCTTTCACTTCATTGTTCGCTACCAGTTGAGCTTTGATCGACAAACCAGATGAGTTTGCCGGAGTACCAGCACCGCCGGTATTGGCGTCAGCTTCAAACTCAGTGGCTGCAACACCAAAGGAGTTTGTTAATGCAGTAGCAGGATTTAACTTACCACCGGCTGAGTTATCCAAAGAAAATGAAACTACCTGATTCTTCACCGGATTGTTGTTGATATCCCGAACAACAGCAGTGACTGTAGATTTTTCGCCTGGGCCAACTTTGGTAGGGAATACCTGAACTTCTATGCCTTTGTCTTTGTGTGGTGTAGTCGCTACAAACTCAATTTGCTGCTGCGCAGTAATTGCACCACCCGAACCAGTAGAGCTTGCTGCCACATTAGTGAAACCGGCAAACTTAGACTTTACAAAAATTGTCGCCACACCACTATCATCTGTAACTTGCGTAACAGCACTTAAGTTGCTATCGAGGCCCGGAACATCTTTACTAATGGCACCACGGGTTGTGGCAACGTTCACGTCTTTTGCAATAACCGGCAACTTGTTCGACAACCATTTAAGCTGCAACGACTTCGCCTGTTCCAGCGGAACCTCTACAGGAACAGCAGACGCATTCACAAAATTAAATTCATCTAAATCAATAACAACCTGAAAAGTACGATTTACGCCCAGTGCAGAGACCGTGATGATATCAGTACCACCATTTGTCGCGGTGTAAATAACATTAGCACGGCCCGAAGTTGCCCCCGTTTTTGGTGTCGTGTTGCTAAATGCGTTATTGAGCTTAGAGGTCAGATTGAAACTTGTGTTTGGAATACCATTACCTTCAGAATCAACAATGTTAAAACTGATTTCTGAAGTACCGCCCAATACAACGGCCTGAGGACTGGTCACTTCAATTGCGGTACCAACCACATCCACCGCTAACTCTGACACCTTCGTTTCACCGGCTGTGGCCTGCGCTTTGACATTGATAGTGCGAAGCGTCTGATTTGACTTTGTTGTTAAAGTCGCTTTGGCAACACCATTTGAACCTGTGACGCTGTTGATCACTTCCAATTCGGCAAGGTTATCGGCGCTGAATTTCACAGCGATATCTTTCATAAATACGTTGTCTGCGTCACGCACCAGCGCTGTCAGCTCAACTTTGTCCGAAGTACCAGTACCAAGACTCAGTTTATCTGCATACAGAACAATAGAACCAATTGCTTTGACATCCGGCAGTGAACCATCGCCTTTAGATCTAAAGCTGGTCGTCCCTACAGTGGCTGACGTAGAAGTAGAACCACTTGCACTGTCAAAAGTAGCGGTAATAGTACCAGCGCCGCTTTTGGTGCCCACTTTCAGGCCGATCGTTGCTTTACCATTTGCATCTGTTACTGCAGTGGCTGCGCCATTATCAAAGCTGGCAAGGGCTGAGTCATCCAGCGAAAACTTCACAAGTTTGCCAGACACTGCTGAATTGTTGCTGGATTTGAGCTCAG
>JAYRUI010000321.1:0-4440 GCA_041919175.1 Rheinheimera sp.
GCGCCGCGAGGCGTGAGAGTTCGAGTCTCTCTTTCCGCACCAAAGCAAGTAAGAATTCTGCAGTTTCTGCAGGGGTATAGCCAAGCGGTAAGGCAGCGGGTTTTGATCCCGCCATTCTGGGGTTCGAATCCCTGTACCCCTGCCATTAAATTTAGTGGCAGTATGGTCATCAGTTCATACAATTAGCGCCACAAAATTTCTGCAGGGGTATAGCCAAGCGGTAAGGCAGCGGGTTTTGATCCCGCCATTCTGGGGTTCGAATCCCTGTACCCCTGCCATTCTTTGATAACCCAGCTTCGGCTGGGTTTTCTTTTTTCTGCCGCAGCAAAAAATTGCTGAACAGTGGCCGCCATAAAGCGGCCATGATTGTTTGCTGTTTGCTGTTTGTTCCTGGAACCAGGCACTTTTAGCCTTTTAAGCCCGCCGCATAAGCCCCCACCAGGGCTTTCAGTGGTCCGGCATTGGCCGCCGCCGTTAACCCGAGTTTTCGGGCAAATCTCAGCACTGGCCATTGACTGCTAAACAGCTGATAAAATCCATCCATGGCAGACATCATCAACAAATTGTCTTTTTTCCGCTGTTGCTGATACCGGTTTAACAGGCTGGCATTGGCCACATCATCCCCTGCCGCCAAAGCCTGCAAGACCAGCTCTGCCAAGAAAGCTGCGTCGGCAAAACCAAGGTTTACGCCCTGGCCTGCCAGCGGGTTAATACTGTGGGCAGCATCCCCCACCAATACCACTCGGCCCGCCCAATAACGATTGGCGTGCATTCGGGTCAGTGGAAACCAGCCTTGTTGTTGTATTGTCACTTTGCCAAGTTTGGCCGGAAAGGTTTTGCTGATTTCAGCGGCCAAAGCTTCAGGTGGCAATTGGGCCAGCGCTTTTACTGTTGCTAAATTGTCATACCAAACCAAAGACGCCTGCGCACCCGGCAAAGGCAAAAATGCCCTTGGGCCCTGTTCGGTAAATTGTTGCCAGGTGATGTCTTGTTGCGCATATTCAGTATCTACAGTAGCGACCAGACAAGCTTGCTGATACTGCCAGCCATTGTTGCCAATACCGGCCAGAGTGCGCAGCTGCGACTGGGCGCCGTCGGCCGCGATGAATAACCGGCCACGAATATCCCCAAATTCTTTTGTGCTGAGTGTCGAAACCTCTTCTGCCTGCGACAAACCAGTGACAATGGCCGGAGAAAACAGCGTAATAAATTCATCAAACTGCTGCCACATCGTGGCCTGCAAACTGTTGTTTTCAACAATATGACCAAGATAAGGCTGCCTAAGCTCAGCAGCGGTAAATACCAGGCCGTCGTGATGATGTTTGCTTTCACCTTCAAACGCCTGCAAAGCGCGGTAAGGGCACATGCGCTGCGCTGGCAACTGTTGCCAGACACCAATATCACGAAGCCACTGCTCGCTGCGTCTGTTTATCGCACTGACACGCAAGTCGATGGGGGCATCCGCCGGAATAGGCGTCGGGGGTGTTTTTTCAATCACGGCCACCTGTAAACCGGCCTGACTAAATCTGAGCGCTAACGAAGCACCCACCATACCACCACCGACAATCACAATATCAAACAGTTTTGTTGTCATGCTTGTGCATACCGCTCTGCTTTTTTGGGCTTTATTCTACCTGAGATTCAACACCCTGCCCTGCGCCAGATCAGCAAAGCCCATATTTTTTTAACTGTATGAAAGAAAAATCGTCTTTGGCCGGTTTATCGTGTTACCCACTTTTAAAAAGGACTGCCTGATGTATTTCCCCACCAAAGTTGCCACCAAACCACTGCTGCTGATTGCCGCCTTATTTTTCACGCTGAGCACCGTTACGTTGAGCGCTGCTGCCGCCACCGACTTGCAAGCTATTGCCGATAACCCACAAAGCGTCCGACCTTTGCTGAACGGCATGACGGCGCCGGCAGTTTCTTTGCTGGATCAACAAGGTAAAAAAGTGGAATTGCTGGCTGAGCTTGGCAAAAAACCAACGGTGTTAGTGTTTTACCGTGGTGGCTGGTGCCCGTATTGCAACACGCAACTGGCAGGCCTGAGAGATATCGAACCCAAACTGAATGCTTTGGGGTATCAGCTGATTGCTATCAGCCCGCAAGCACCCAAAGCAGTCGCGGATAGCCAAACCAGTACCAAAGATGCGGCACTGAATTACCGTTTGTTGTCCGATCAGCCCCTTAATGTCGCCCGTGCTTTTGGTCTGGCTTATTATCTGGATGCCAAAACCACTGCCTTATACAAAGGCACTTATGGTATTGAGCTGACTTATGATCAAAGTGGCAAGGCAGTATTGCCGGTACCTGCGGTTTATATTCTGAATAGCAAAGCCGAAGTGCAATTTAGTTATGTGCATATCAACTATAAAACCCGCCTGCAACCAGAGTTATTGCTGCTGGCAGCCAAACTCGCCAAAGAATAAACTGCAAAAAGCATGATCAGACGCAGCGACCTTAGCCTGGATGGCCGGGTCGCTGCGTTGACTACAAAAATAGGCAACTTCATTCAAGACAACCACAGACGAACTTGCCGCACATCAGCTGCTAAAAACGCATATAAAAACCATCTTTATTCGGATATTTAGCATATTCATGCCATGCTGATGCAGCGCCTGACTGCGGGGTAAATTCAGCGGAAAAATGCGTTGACGCCCGGTGAAAAATCCGGCATTTTGCGCGCCCAAATCACATTTAGTCAGTAGTTGTATTGCCACAGTTTTTTGCCATTAACTGATGCAGTTATTTTGCGCCCGGCAACACAACTGGCTACATTAATGTGTCCTTTTTTATTTTGGCTTGGAGAACCTTTGCATGCGTAATGTAACAGTTGCCGCGACCCAGATGGTGGGTGGCTGGAATGTGGAAGAAAATATCGCCCGTGGCGAAAAACTGGTCCGCCAGGCCGCTGCTCAGGGTGCACAAATTATCCTGCTGCAAGAGTTGTTTGAACGCAACTACTTCTGCCAAAAGCAAAAACCAGAATACCTTGAATTTGCAACGCCACTGGAAAACAACCAGGCCGTTGCCCACTTCACTAAAATTGCCAAAGAACTGAATGTGGTATTGCCAATCAGTTTTTATGAGCGCGCCGGCAACTGCCTGTACAACAGCGTGGCAGTGATTGACGCTGACGGCTCTAACCTTGGCACTTACCGTAAAAGCCATATCCCTGACGGCCCGGGCTACAGCGAAAAATACTATTTCACGCCAGGCGACACCGGCTTTAAAGTTTGGGATACCGCTTATGCCAAAATTGGTATCGGCATTTGCTGGGATCAATGGTTCCCGGAATGTGCCCGCACTATGGCACTGATGGGCGCTGAGCTGCTGTTTTACCCAACTGCTATTGGCAGTGAACCGCATGACGCTACTATTTCATCACGTGACCACTGGCAACGTACGCAACAAGGCCATGCCGCCGCCAACCTGGTGCCGCTGATTGCCTCTAACCGTATTGGTACTGAAACCGAACAGGACTTTTCTATTACTTTCTATGGCAGCACTTTTATTGCCGACCAGTTTGGTGCCAAGGTGCAGGAAGCAGATGAAGTGAGCGAAGCTGTATTGGTACACACTTTTGACTTAGACGCTCTGGCGCATATCCGCCGCAGCTGGGGTGTATACCGCGACCGCCGTATTGACCTGTTTGACACGCTGCTCACCAAAGACGGCAAAACAGTACCAAAAAACAGCAACGAATAAGGCATTTGTGGGATAACACCCGCACCTTAACAGTGAATCGCATCAGGCCGGAGATTTCTGGCCTGAGTATTTTTCAGCAGTCATCTTTAGTCCAGAACACTGGACCAGCATAAGGATCCTGACGTGAGCGGATTTATTTCAGATCGCACTTTAGCAAGCACCCCAAGAGCCGACGGTTTTTATATGCCAGCCGAATGGGCAACCCATAAACAAACCTGGCTGGTCTGGCCGGAGCGCACTGACAACTGGCGTTTAGGCGCTAAACCGGCGCAGCAGGCATTTTGTGCTGTCATTCGTGCTATTGCCCGTTTTGAACCTGTCACAGTGATGGCATCAGCTCAGCAGTTTGCCAACGCCCAGGCGCAACTGGCGATGGAGCCAACCAATCACCCAATCCGCGTCATTGAAGTATCTACAGACGACGCCTGGTGCCGTGACACAGGCCCTACTTTTGTGACTAACGGTAAAGAAGTGCGCGGTATCGACTGGACTTTTAACGCCTGGGGCGGCCTGAATGGCGGTTTATACTTCCCATGGGATAAAGACGACCAGGTGGCGCAAAAAGTGCTGAATGTGGAAGGCCTGCCACGTTACCGCACTGAGGGCTTTGTACTGGAAGGCGGCGCTATTCACACCGACGGTGAAGGCACTTTATTAACCACAGCCGAGTGTTTACTGAATAAAAACCGCAACCCGGATTTAACCAAAACACAAATTGAACAAAAGCTCAGT